>NZ_JAAORG010000003.1:0-300000 GCF_017696055.1 Prochlorococcus marinus XMU1406 | reverse complement strand
AAGATTTGGGAAAAAAGAATCATTTATTATCTCAGCTATCCCGACTGTAATACTCAAGTTTCCATATTTTTTATTAATAACTAAAGCTAATTGGTCAAGAATTTGATATTGATTTCTGATTAAATTATTTTTTAGAAGTAAGTCATTTGCTGGATATCCCCATAATGACAATTCTGGAGTAAGAACTAAATCAGCAGAATTTGAGCTAGCTTTCGAAGCAGCATTAAGAATTTTTTTTGCATTACCCTCTAAATCTCCAACAATCGGATTAATTTGAGCAAGTAAAAACTTCATTCAACTAATTTGTGGATTCATATAAATTATTCTTTTTAACAAAATCTATTAAAGACGGTGGTAAATTAGAATAATTAAAATTTAATCTGAACTTAGAACTTGAAATGTTTGGGATTTTTATGGATGAAATCTTAAATTTCACATTATAAGTTTCTAACATCTTAAGAGTATTTGATTCAACAGGATAACCCTCTCTTAAAATTATAAAAAAACTTACCTCTTTAATAATTTTTTCAAAATTTTTCCAGCAGAAAATATCTTGCATTAAATCACTCCCAATAACGAAATCTAAATTATCAATTTCGTAAATTTTTTTACATTTTTTAATCGACTCTACTGCCCATTTGCTAGTGATACTTTGATTAAATAATATTTTATAATCATCTAAATCTTCAATAAGAGTTTTTAATAATTGGCTACGGATTGAGATATCCTCTTTATGCTTTTTTTTCGGATTGTTACTTACATAACAAATGGTATGAGCATATATTTTGGATAATTCTTCTAATATTTTCTCATGTCCAATGGTAGGTGGATCTGCACTGGTACCAAATAATGCAATGCTTTTTTCCATTTAAGTTTCAAGGCAGAATGCTAACAAAATTATTATTAAAATTTCTATTTGAAAAATAAATATTTATATGGTTAAAAATCTCTGAGTCATTAAAATTCATATTCTGGATCATAACAGCAGGCTCTATAAAAGAAGCTTTGCTTCTTATAAATATCTCTTTTGCTGCTAATTTCCCAAGTATTTTTGTTGAATATACCGCGATTGCTGCTTGAGTAATTGCTATGGGTCCATAGGGTAATAATGAAAGCCCGTTAGTAAAAGGTGCTGTTAATAGAATTACTTTCTTAATTAGGTTGAAAGAGGTATTGACGCCGACTTGAGTGACTCCCAAATATAAATTATTAATGGATATATTTTTAAATATTTTTCTTGTAGATTCACCTTTCAACTTTAAGCCATAAATCTTACTTAATTCGTTAATCAATGCATTATCTAGTGCGAAACTACCAGCAATATCAAAAAAAATAAAAGGATTAAGAGCTACTGCGGATGCCTTTATAGTCGAAAATTTACCGATAGTTGATTGAGCTAATTTCTGCCTTCTTTTCAATCTTTGTTCTTTTAATCGAAGAAAAAATTTGTCAGCTAATTGAATAGAATTTAGTGTTAATAGTATCTCACCATATTGATTGATTAATTTTGCTATGTAATTTTTAAGATTGTTTCCATTATTAATAATTATTGGAATATTTAAATCTTTTGGAAGCTTAAACTTTATATTTTCAATTATTTCTTTTAATTCATTTTTATTAAATAGATCGATTTTGTTTAAAATTAAAATAATTTTTTTCCCATCTTTTATAAAAGAGTTGATTTCGTTTAACTCATTTCTGTTTAAATCTCCCGAAACTATAAAAAGAATAAGATCTGAATGATTTATGTAAGAGTAAACTTTATCTGGAGATTTAATATTGCAGAAATCAAATCCTGGAGAATCTAGCAACTCTAAACTATTGAGTGTTTGATTTTTAAGATTACAAATTTCCGATTGTATTTCTTTTGTGGTCCCATTAATAATATCTGTTTTGAATATGTCTTTTTTTAATAAAGAATTCAAAACAGAGGATTTTCCTACACCTGATTTACCATATGCGCCAATTCTTATTTTTTTTTCTTTGAGCCTTAAAAGTTGTTGATTAAAAGAAATTATTTCTCTATTAAAAAAACTTTTTTCATAATTGGTAAGATCAATAGTCTCCCACCATTTTTTTAAAAGAAAATAATTTTCTTTAATTTTAAATTGTTTCATAATTTATTCTTCCACCAACCAGCTAATACAGATAACACAGCTTCTGCACCAATAATTCCCACGAATCCCCCGAATTCATCTACTACTACTTTCACTCCTTTATGATCCTTGTCAAATTTAGTTAATAATTGATCTGCTTTAATCATTTCGGGAATGTAGTCCACAGGTTCGCAAATTTCTGATAATAATTTTTTATTTTGCCCATTAATTAACTCTTCCAACATTTTTTCACGCTTAACTACCCCTTGTATTTTGTCAACTTTATCTCCCAAAATAACCCACCATGGAGAGCTGTCAGACATTATAAGCTTTGAAATTTCATCAATATTTGAAGACCCATCAAGACAAGGTGCCGATACCCTAGGGGTCATTAAGTCTTTTGCTTTTAAGTCATTTAATTGAAAAACCTTAAATATCATTGCTGCCTCATCAGCCTCTATTAAACCTTTTTGACTTCCAATTTTTGCCATTTGTCTAATTTCTTCTTCATCAGTTGAAATTTCGTTTTCTGCTGTAATAACAGGAAATATCTGTTCAATTAATATTAAGAATGGCCTCATTAAAGTATTTAATATTCGCAAGATAGGAACAGATAATAGTGCTATTTGAATTGAAAATCTTGTTCCAAGAGCTTTTGGTAGTACTTCTCCTACTAAAACAACTAGTATGTAAAAAGCTATTGAAAAAAGGGTTAAACCAAAACTGCTATTAATTACCAATGCACCGTATACTCCTAAAATAAGACTGCCAATTATATTAAATCCATTATTTGTAATAGTAATTACAGTTAGCGTCCTTCCAAGATGTTTCCTGAGTTTTAGAAGTTGATTTGCAGAACTTTTTGGCTTTTGTCTAGAGGCAATTTCTAAAATTCTAATTGAATTTACGGCTAAAAAAGCTGCTTCTACTCCCGAACAACATGCTGATCCAATTAAAATAATTATTATTAGTAAAAATAAACCGTAAACACTTGGTTCCATTAAAGTAGATTAGGTACTAAATCTGTTTTAATTCATTCTTCCATTTTTTTTTTAAACACGCCAATACACAATTTATGTTTGAACCTGATCATAAAGTTTTTGAAGAAAGAAGAGAAATATTCCTAAATAAATTAGGTGGGAAAGCTGCTATTATCCCAGGGGCTAATCTTGTAAAGCATCATGCTGATTGTGAATATCCTTTTAGGCAAGATAGTAATTTTTGGTATTTAACAGGTTTCGATGAGCCAGATGCAATAGCTCTTTTCTTACCGCATAAGCCAAAGGGAGAGAGATTTATTATGTTTGTCGCTCCTAAAGATGTTATAAGCGAAGTCTGGCATGGCTTTAGATGGGGTTTAGAAGGCGCTGAAAAAGAGTTTAAGGCTGATAAGGCTCACTCAATAAACGAATTAAGAGATTTACTCCCAAATTACATAAATGGTTCTGATGAACTTGTTTTTTCAATTGGAAAGCATCCAAAAATAGAGAAAATAGTACTAGAGATATTTTCACAACAACTTGAAAATCGCTCAAGATCAGGGATTGGTGCAAATTCTATAAAATCTCCAGAAATTTATTTAAATGAGATGAGATTAATTAAAAGTGAATTTGAGATTAAGAGAATGAGAGAGGCAATACAAATTTCAGCCGAAGCTCATGAACTAGTTAGAGAATCTATCTCATCAAAGAAAAATGAAAGACAAATTCAGGGTCTTCTTGAGGGATTCTTTTTGGAAAAAGGGGCTAGAGGACCAGCTTATAACTCAATTGTTGCATCAGGAGATAATGCCTGTATTTTGCATTACACCTCAAATAACTCACCCTTAAAGAAGGAAGATTTATTGTTGGTGGATGCTGGGTGCTCACTAATTGATTATTACAATGGAGATATAACAAGAACTATTCCAATAGGTGGTAAATTTTCTAATGAGCAAAAAGTTATCTATGAAATTGTATTGAGTGCGCAGAAAAATGCAATTAAAAGTGCTGTAAAAGGGTCGAATTCTAATGCTGTTCATAATGTTGCGTTAACAATTCTTATAGAAGGATTAAAGGAAATTGGATTATTGTCGGGCAGTACTGAGGAGATAATTGAGAATCAATCTTATAAACATCTTTACATGCATAGAACTGGACATTGGCTCGGCTTAGATGTTCATGATGTTGGAGCATACAGAATGGGTGACTATGAAGTGCCATTACAGAATGGAATGATTCTTACGGTAGAACCTGGGATCTATATAAGTGATAGGATCCCAGTCCCTGAGGGACAACCCCCTATAGATGAGAGATGGAAAGGCATAGGGATAAGAATTGAAGATGATGTCCTGGTCAAAGATACAAACCCAGATGTTTTAAGTATTGCTGCACTTAAAGAAATTTCTGATTTAGAGTTTTGAAATTTGACTTATCTAGTTAATAGATTTATTTTTTATTAAGTTTAAAACTCAAAAATGAATAAGTCTGATTCATATGATTCGAAACTTTCTCAAGCAAGAGGCTTAGCTAGTCAGCTTGGCATGTTCGCAGAAGAAAACGATATCCCCAAAGATCTTTGGGATTCATTGGAAGCCACTATTTATGATTTTTATGAAGTAACTCATGATAGATAAAATCCTGTTTAGAAGTTATCAATTACTAAAATCAAGAAATTTTGAATAAATCAATCAAAATGTGACCATAAACTGATAAATTATGTATTAAACACAAATAAGTGAATGACCTCATCAGATAAGTTAAATCAAAATTCAACAGAAAAAAAGGGAAAAAACAGTGATGCAACAAACTCTAAAAATTCTTCTCCTAATTCAGGAATGATGGGTGCCACAGCTGTATTGGCAGCTGCCACAATTGATGAAGATGGGGTACCTACTGGTTATACTCCTAAACCCGATGAAGGAAGGTTCATAATTAAAGTATTGTGGTTACCTGATAATGTGGCTCTAGCAGTGGATCAAATAGTAGGTGGAGGCCCAAGTCCTCTTACTGCTTATTATTTTTGGCCAAGAGATGATGCTTGGGAAAAATTAAAAAGTGAACTTGAGAATAAAGGTTGGATTACAGATAACGAGAGAGTAGAGATATTGAATAAGGCTACTGAAGTTATAAATTATTGGCAAGAAGAAGGTAAAACAAAAAAGTTAGAAGAAGCCAAATTAAAGTTCCCCGAAGTAACTTTTTGTGGAACCGCCTAAATAATATTAGTTCTTTGCAGCTTGAATCCTAGCCTCAGCCTTTGAAACCTCTTTCAAGGCTTTAATTTTCTCTGGATTTTTTTCATTTTCAGAAAATTTGCTAATTGCTAATTTTGCTTCTTTAAGATCTTGTTCAGCATTTTGAACATTAATTTCAGAACCAATTTCAGCATTATTTACTAGAACTATAACTTCATCTGATTCAATTTCAGCGAAGCCTCCCATAAGTGCAATTGATTTCCACTGGGAATTCATTCTTAGCCTTAAAACGCCAATATCTATAGCAGTAACTAAAGAGATGTGTCCTGGTAGTACACCAATTTGACCAGTAGTACTAGGAAGGATTACTTCTTCAGCTTCGCCTTGATAAACATTTTTATTAGGAGCTAAAACTTTTAGAGAAATTGCCATTAATTTAAAATTATTGAAGGTTAAATATATATTTAAATATTTATTTTTCTGATTTTATTTTTTCAGCCTTTGCTTTAACTTCATCAATGTTACCAACTAGGTAAAATGCCTGCTCTGGTAAATCATCCAATTCACCTGACAAAATCATATTGAAACCAGCAATGGTATCTTCTAATTTAACGTATTTACCAGACATTCCTGTAAATATTTCTGCTACGAAGAAAGGTTGTGAGAGAAATTTTTCAATTTTTCTAGCCCTGTCTACTGTTAATCTATCTTCTTCAGAAAGCTCATCTAAACCAAGAATTGCAATGATATCTTGAAGTTCTTTGTATCTTTGTAAAGTTGATTGAACAGCTCTGGCTGTTTTGTAATGCTCATCGCCAACAACTGATGGTTGTAGCATAGTGCTCGTTGAGTCTAATGGATCAACTGCTGGATAAATTCCCTTAGCTGCAAGAGCTCTAGCAAGCACGGTAGTTGCATCTAAATGGGCAAAAGTTGTAGCTGGAGCAGGGTCTGTTAGGTCATCAGCAGGCACGTAAACAGCTTGGATAGATGTTATTGACCCTTCTAATGTAGATGTAATCCTTTCTTGTAATTCACCAACATCAGTTCCCAGAGTAGGTTGGTATCCAACAGCTGAAGGCATTCTTCCAAGTAATGCAGATACTTCAGAACCAGCTTGAACAAATCTAAAAATGTTATCAACAAAGAGTAGGACGTCTTGCTTATTCACATCTCTAAAATGTTCGGCCATTGTAAGTGCTGATAAGCCTACTCTCATTCTTGCACCAGGTGGCTCATTCATCTGCCCAAAACATAAGGCAACTTTTGATTGAGTTAGGTCATCTGCATTGATAACTCCAGATTCTTTAAATTCTTCATATAAATCGTTCCCTTCTCTAGTTCTTTCTCCTACACCACCAAAAACGGAAACTCCACCATGCTCCTTTGCGATGTTATTAATTAATTCTTGAATAAGAACTGTTTTCCCAACACCAGCACCTCCGAATAATCCAACTTTTCCTCCTTGTCTGTAAGGAGCCAAAAGGTCGATAACTTTAATACCAGTTTCAAAAACTTTTGGCTTAGTTTCTAGGTCAGTTAACTTTGGAGCAGCTCTATGAATTGGTGCAGTATCTTTGGTATTTACTGGACCTTGTTCGTCTACTGGTTCTCCTAAAACATTAAATATTCTTCCCAAAGTTGCTTCTCCAACAGGTACAGATATTGGTGCACCTGTGTCAATTGCTTCCATACCTCTTACAAGGCCGTCTGTGCCGCTCATTGCCACTGCTCTGACTCTATGATCTCCAAGGAGCTGTTGAACCTCTGCAGTGAGTGCTATATCTTGCCCAGCAGGATTTTTTGCCTCAATCCTTAAAGCATTTAAAATTTTGGGCAATTTCCCAGCTGGAAATTCTACATCTAGAACTGGACCAATTACCTGACGAACTACGCCTTTCGTTTGTGAAGAAGTTGATGGAGTTGCTACCATTTTTTATTGATTGGTGATGAATAGCTGATTTTAAGCAGCTTATTAATTTTATTAATGCGAAAATACTACCACCTCATGGGTAGATTCGTTAAATGGGTTCGGCCACCCGCACAGTTTAAGTATGGTTTAATTGCCGCTTTGCAGATTATGTTGTTGAAGATAAGGAATGAGAATTTCTCTTTCCATTTTTATGACGCAAAGCGTCTCAATTATGATCCTCCATTAATCTATGGCAGCTGTTTCACTTACAGTCTCTACAGTAAAACCACTGGGAGATAGAATATTCATTAAAGTTTCCGAATCTGAGGAAAAAACTGCTGGGGGCATTCTTTTGCCTGATTCAGCAAAAGAAAAACCACAGGTTGGAGAAGTTGCCCAGGTAGGTCCTGGTAAACTTAACGACGATGGTTCTCGACAAACTCCAGAAGTGAGTATTGGCGACAAAGTCTTGTATAGCAAATATGCTGGCACAGACATTAAATTGGGAGGAGATGAATATGTCTTGCTCTCCGAAAAGGATATTTTAGCTGTAGTAAGCTAAAATGTTTGTTTCAAAAATTATTAAAACTTATTATTAAATTACTGCCTAAACATGGCTAAAAGAATTATTTACAATGAGCAAGCTCGTAGAGCGCTCGAGAGAGGAATTGATATCCTTGCTGAGTCTGTGGCTGTAACGCTTGGACCAAAAGGAAGAAATGTTGTACTAGAGAAAAAATTTGGTGCTCCACAAATCATTAATGATGGTGTCACAATCGCTAAAGAGATCGAATTAGAGGACCACATTGAAAACACAGGGGTTGCTTTAATCAGACAAGCTGCTTCAAAAACTAACGATGCTGCTGGAGATGGTACTACAACAGCCACTGTCTTAGCTCATGCAATGGTTAAAGCAGGGTTGAGAAACGTAGCAGCAGGAGCCAATGCAATTACTTTGAAAAAAGGAATTGATAAAGCTACTGAATTCTTAGTTGGTAAAATTCAGGACAATTCAAAACCTATTAGTGATAGTAATGCTATAGCTCAATGTGGAACTATTGCTGCTGGAAATGACGAAGAAGTAGGTCAAATGATTGCCAATGCTATGGATAAAGTTGGTAAAGAAGGTGTTATCTCCTTAGAAGAAGGTAAATCAATGACCACTGAATTAGAAGTTACTGAGGGGATGCGCTTTGATAAAGGCTATATTTCACCTTACTTCGCAACAGACACAGAGAGAATGGAGGCTGTTTTAGATGAACCATATATCCTTCTGACTGATAAAAAAATTGCCTTAGTTCAAGATTTAGTTCCCGTTTTGGAACAAATAGCAAAAACTGGTAAACCACTAGTCATTATTGCAGAAGATATTGAAAAAGAGGCTTTAGCAACTCTTGTCGTAAATAGATTACGAGGTGTGTTGAATGTTGCTGCAGTAAAAGCTCCTGGATTTGGTGATAGAAGAAAAGCCATGCTTGAAGATATGGCCGTTTTAACTAATGGGCAACTTATTACTGAAGATGCAGGCTTGAAATTAGAGAATGCTACTTTAGATATGCTTGGAACTGGTAGGAGAATTACTATCAATAAAGAGACTACAACAATTGTTGCTGAAGGTAATGAGGAAGCAGTTAAAGCTAGATGTGATCAAATTAAGAAGCAAATGGATGAAACAGATTCATCATACGATAAAGAAAAGCTTCAAGAACGTCTAGCTAAATTAGCTGGAGGTGTAGCAGTGATTAAGGTTGGAGCTGCTACTGAAACTGAGATGAAGGATAAAAAGCTTCGTCTTGAGGATGCTATTAATGCAACAAAAGCTGCGGTTGAAGAAGGAATTGTACCTGGAGGCGGAACAACTCTCGCTCATTTATCTCCTATTCTAAAAGATTGGGCTGATAAAAATTTAGAAGGAGAGGAATTAATTGGAGCTAACATTGTTGAAGCTTCACTTACTGCTCCTCTTATGAGAATTGCTGAGAATGCAGGTTCTAATGGAGCTGTGATTGCTGAAAATGTAAAAACTAAACCATTTAATGATGGATTCAATGCTGCTACTGGAGAGTATGTTGATATGTCCTCTGCTGGTATAGTCGATCCTGCAAAAGTTACACGTTCAGGATTACAAAATGCAGCTTCAATTGCAGGAATGGTTTTAACCACCGAATGCATAGTTGCTGATTTACCTGAGAAAAAAGATTCAGCTGCTCCAGCAGGTGCTCCGGGTATGGGCGGTGACTTCGATTATTAACTAAACAATAGTTTTTTAGTTAATTTTTTAAAAGGGACCATTCAAAATGGTCCCTTTTTTATTCAACTTTTATGAAATCCAACCAGCGCTAAGAATAATTGCTAGAGACAAAAATATAACTAAAAAAGTCCAAGTTATTTTGTTTAGAGAGGCTTCCGCACTACTTGCGCTATTGAACATAGAGCTTCCACTGGCGGCTATTCCTCCCATCCCATCACCTTTGGGACTATGAAGTAAAACCAAGAGAATAAGAAGAACTCCAGAGAATACCCAAATCCAACTAATAATTTGAATCATTGCTTAAAAAAATTTTATTAGCTTTAAACATGTTGAACTACTTTATTATAACCTTTTAATTCAATTTCATGAATAAGAGATTTGCCTGTCATTTCTCTTGGGATTGGGAGATTTAATAATTGCAATAAAGTAGGAGCAATATCTGCTAAGCCGGCATTTTCTCTTAAATTAATTTCATTTCCCATATTTGGTATTTTTCTTTTTTCACCTTCAATCAAAATTAATGGAACTTTATTGATTGTATGAGCTGTCCATGGTTCTCCTTCAGGCCCTTTCATTACTTCTGCGTTACCATGATCGGCTGTAATAAGAATGCTTCCACCCATTTCTCCAGTAGCTTTAACTATTTGACCTACACACTTATCTACTTTTTCTATAGCTTTAATTGTTGCATCCATGTTGCCTGTATGGCCAACCATATCAGGATTGGCAAAATTAATTACAACAAAAGCATAATTCCCACTTTTAATTGCTTTAGAGCAACTAATAGTTAATTCCTCCGCAGACATTTCGGGTTCCTTATCATAAGTTGCGACTCTTGGAGATGGAATCAAATGTCTCTCTTCTCCAGGTAAAGGAATTTCAACTCCTCCATTAAAAAAGTATGTTACGTGAGGATATTTTTCGGTTTCAGCCGTTCTGTATTGTTTAAGTCCGTTTTCTGACACTATTTGGCCTATAAAGTTATTGAGTGATTCAGGAGGAAATGCAACTTTAACGGGAAAGCTCGGATCATATTGAGTAAAAGTGATAAAATCTAGATTTGGATAATTTTTTCTTTCAAAGTCTGAGAATTCTTTAACTGAAAGGGATTTGACTATTTGTCTTGCTCTGTCTGGACGAAAATTAAAGCAAATCAAACTATCCCCATCTTTAAGATAGTTTTCAGAAATTCTTATGGGCTCCATAAATTCATCGGTTATGTTTTTGTCATAACTTTTTTCTATGTAATCCTGAGGAGAAATATTTGTTATTTGAATATCTGGATCAGTCAAATTAGAATATGCTTTTTCTGTTCTATCCCATAAAAGATTTCTATCCATTATCCAGTATCTACCGCATATAGAAGCTATTTCCCCGGTTTTAAATTTTTTTATACATGATTGTATTTGCTTAAGATATTTAGAGGCACTTTTTGCAGGAGTATCTCTTCCATCGGTAATAATATGGATTGCAACTTTTTTGATTTCATTTTCAGAAGCCCATTTTATTAAACCTAACAAATGATCAATATGGCTATGAACTCCTCCATCAGAACATAATCCCGTGATATGCAAAGTAGAATTATTTTTTTTTAATGCATCAGCCATTTCTTTTAACTCATTTACCAAGCCTAATTGATTATTTTTTACAATATTTGAAATCCTTACAAGTTCTTGTTGTATTATTCTTCCCGAACCAATGGTAAGGTGACCCACCTCTGAATTACCCATTTGACCATCTGGGAGGCCTACTTCAGATCCACTAGCACTTATTAGGGTGTGGGGATAAGCATGCCACAATGAGTCCATGATTGGTGTATTGGCATTTTTTATTGCATTATCTGATTTTTCTTGTCGATGTCCCCATCCATCAAGTATTGCAAGAACTACAGGGCTCTGAGGAACACTTAATCTTTTTATATTTTTGCTGCTAATATTTGACATATTTAGATCAAATTCATTTTTAACTGATCTAAATTTAATTTAGCTTTAAACGTTACTCTTTAACAATTTATATTTAAAATAGTTAGCTTTTGCTAATTTATGAAAATTATGAGACGAATTTTATTTATTGATAAATCATGTCTAAGAAAACCAAAAAGATCGTGATACTTACTGAAGTTGAGCTTAGAAAAACTATTTCGCGTTTAACTTCCGAAATTATCGAAAAAGTAAAAAAACTGGATAACCTCCTATTGGTGGGTATCCCAACTAGAGGAATTGAGCTGACCGAAGTGCTAGAAAAGGAATTATTCTCTAGAACAGGTTTACGATTTAGAAAAGGAACAATTGATCCAACTTTTTATAGAGATGACCAAAATAGAGTTGGAACTCGCATAATACAAGCTGCAGATATTCCAACTCCTATTGAGAAACAAGAAATTCTTTTAATTGATGATGTAATTTATACAGGTAGAACAATTAGAGCTGCAATAGATGCTTTATATTCATGGGGTAGACCTCAAAGAGTGATGTTATTAGTAATGGTAGATAGAGGTCATAGAGAATTACCTATTCAACCAGATTTTTGTGGTAAAAAAGTGCCAACTAGTAAAACCGAAAGTATTAGTTTACGTTTAAAGAATGTTGATAATGAAGAAGGAGTTTTTCTTGAATAGCTTGTCTTTAGAAGATATTTCCTAAATTATATTCTCCCAAAAATTCATCTTTAATATCAAAACATTTAACTAATAAATGAGCACTTTTCGTGATTTTAAAAAAAAGTTTTAAGTTGTCTTTTCCAATATTAGATGTATTTTTTAATACTATTTTGAGTGGTTTTTTGTCCCATTTTATAATTTCCTCTTCATTCTGAACCTCTGATAACTTTGGTAATCCATTTTCAAAAATAACATCATATGCTCTTTCTTTTTGTGTTTCTCCAATAATTATTTCGAATATTTTCTGATTATTTTGACTGGCTTGTAGGATCAGTTTAAGTGGGTTTTCAGTTGGCCATGTTTGACCTTTGCAAAAAATAGGATGCCAAAAGTGTTTTTGTTCTCTTTTATTAAATAATTTTATAGATAATCCTTTGTTTAATATGTCTTTAATTTTTACCCCGGGGGTCATTGCTAAAGCTCCCAAAGCTATTGATTCAATAGGAGGTGGCGACTTTATTTGAATTTTTGAAATTTTTTTCGTTATCCATTCTTTAATCAATGGTATTTGAGTTCCTCCACCAACAAAAATAATTGCATTTAAGTCGTCAACGGTGCAAAATTTTCCTCTTGCTTGATTTAATAAATCTTTGAGTAAAGAGTTAAGGTGATTAAGAAGATTATTTTCAATGAGTATTTTCTCAAATATTTCTTTACTTATGTAAAATTCTTTTTCTTGATTTTGAGTAGTAAATAATTTGATTGGATATTTATTTTCATATTTGATTGCAGATGAACTGAGTTTACATTTTATTTCTTCCGCCTTTAAAAGATTAGTAACATAATTATTACCTGGAATAAAGTAATCTACTATCCATTGATCAATATCTTTCCCACCAATTTTTGAGCCTGTTTTTCCAATTATTTCAGCACACCTTATTTTTTGTTTTGAAATTGAGCTTACATCATTACCTTTGAATTTTAATAGTTCAGCTATTGGACCAGATTTCCCTTCTCCTCCTTCTATTTTGACTATATTCATATCTACTGTGCTTCCTCCCATATCTAATGTCATAATTTTCGAGCCAAATGGTACATTTATTCCTAAACTTGCGGCAGTAGGCTCATCAACAAGGGCTATTTCATCTACGGAAATCTCCTCGCAAAGGCTAACTAACCATTTTCTGTAACCCTTATACGTATCTATAGGAGCAGTTAAAACAAGTCTTTTGATTTCATATTTGTGAGGAATATTGGCCCACAAAATTTGAAAAAATTTTTCGCCACATTCATTAGGGTTTAAAATATTTTTTTGGTTTATTTTCTCGACAGAATTTCCAATTAATCTTTTAAAATTCGAATGAAAAAATAAATCAGAATTTGAGTTATCCCTCATCTTTAGAGCACTTATACCAATTTTAGGAATCTTTGAAGGCTCCTCGAACCAAACTGCTGTAGGAATAACTCCTGGAGATGATGTAATATTCGGGATTTCAACTAAAACAGAATTTATATCTTTATGATCTTGAAAAGCTATTACAGTATTAGTGTTTCCCAAATCGATTGCAAGTGTACCAGATAAATTTTCTTCCATATGAAATTATTTGAAGCAATTAAGTTCTTTTTGTAATTTATGTTTTGAAACGGTCGAATAAACTGTAAGATACATTGTATATCAAAAATTTTTTTTAATGAACATATCAAATAATTCAGGAATTGATTCTAATGATCTTGCAAAGAGAGGTGAGAGCTTAATAAGAAAATCAACTAATAGATACTTAACTACAGTGAAAATTGCTTTCAGAGCAAAACAAAGACGTTTTGATGATTTTGATGGCTTATTAGACGAGTCAACAATAAAACCCGTTCAAAGGTCAATTATTGAACTAAGCGATGAACAAGATCAACCAGATTTACTGCCAGGCTAATTTTGGTAAAAGACCAAAAAGGATGGAGATTACTTAGAGATTCTAAAAAAGGCAAATTTTGTTTTTTGATTGGTGTTGATAACTGGTCAATCGAGTTACAAAAGAATGAATTCTATTCACTTTATCTACTACTCTTAAAAATTAATGAACAACTATTAGTTATCAAGGATGAACTAATGGATGAAGAATATATTACTTTAGAGTTAGAAAAACTACCTTGGTATATTGAGTTAGAAGGGAAAAAGAATGAATGGAGTTTAAGGTTTGTTTTTGAGAGTCAAGACCAAACTAGATCCTTTGAAATGTATTGGCCGATACCAATAGCACAAAATTTATTTTATGAAATAAAAAAAATGTGGGAATCAATGGATTAAAAGATAAATAAAATTGGAAATTTTAGAAAATATTTCCCCCTCAAAAAAAAATTTTTTCACAACATTTCCACAATATTTTTTTTAAAAATATCTGTTGATCTAAAGCTTGTGGAAAACTTCTGATTTTATATAAATCTTTATATTTGAGTAAGATTTAATTTTACAAAATTAATTTTCATGCCCCCCCCCCTTTATGACTGGATTCTCATTATTCTATAAACTGAGACTGTTTCTTAATAATGTTTGTTGACGATTTAGTAATTTTGGAGAAAACTACATCGTGTAGGTTAAATTTCAACAAGTTTTTTCAAGATGAAAGAGTTAAATTACAACGAAAATTCAAAAGTTTTAAATCATAAAGATGAAGTAATAAGTTTCAAATGTGAACTTCAAGAAAATCTTCAAAAGGCGATGAAAGAATTTGTTGAGGAGCATCCTAACTGGGATCAGTACAGGTTACTACAAGCTGCTATTGCAGGGTTTTTGATGCAAAAAGGATTTCAAAATAGGGATATAACGAGACTCTATATTGGAAACATGTTTTCAATGAATTTTAAGGACTAAATATTTTTTATATTTTTTCTAGTAGTATTTTCGCAATATCATTCCTGACAGGTAATATTGATAACCTATTTCCTTTTTTTACAACTAACAACTCGTCCTCATTAAATAAAATCTTTAATTCAGGTAAACTTAAAATCTTATTTGACTTAGATAAGTATTTTACTTTTACACAATCCCATCTAGGATTATCAGGTTTCGATTTTGGATCAAAATATTTTGAATCTTGATCAAATTGAGTGGGATCAACAATATTTAAATCTATTACCTCCATAAGTCCCACAATACCTGGGGGCTTACAATTCGAATGATAGAAAAAAACTTTATCTCCTTTATTCATTTTTCTCATAAAATTTCGAGCCTGATAATTTCTTATTCCGTCCCATAAAGTTACATTGTCATTTTTTAAAGTATCTATGCTGTAAGCATCAGGTTCACTTTTCATTAGCCAGTAGCTAGGTTCCTGTTGTACCATAGGATCTCGGCGAATATATAGGGTTTGAGTAAAGTTTGGGTAACTTCTTTGAATATGAATTTATTATCCATCAAAGTTTCTATTTAGGAAAGTGTACCCCTTCCCTCTATATATCATGACGGTACCCCTTTATAAATTACGCTTATCTGTTGGAAATATTGAAGGAAAAATCTTTAATCGAGAATTTATTAAATAATGACTTACCTATTTGTGAACCCACACCGTTGTTCTTGAGTTCTTTTTGATATGCCTCTTTGCTTGAGAGAATGATATCTTTAATCGAAAATTTATTAAATAATGACCTTCCTATTTGTGAACCCACACCGTTGTTCTTGAGTTCTTTTTGATATGCCTCTTTGCTTGAGAGAATGATATCTTTAATCGAAAATTTATTAAATAATGACCTTCCTATTTGTGAACCCACACCGTTGTTCTTGAGTTCCTTTTGATATGCCTCTTTGCTTGAGAGAATGATATCTTTAATCGAGAATTTATTTAAGAATGACATTCTTATTTGGGAAAATTGCTTTGTAGATGATCACATCATCTCGTAATTATCAAATTTAGTTTTCAACTTTGCTGCTTTATGTATTAGTCCAACTGCTTCTTTTCTTCCAGTAGCTTGTTGCGCCTGATGCATTAATTCAGCATATTTTTTTACGATTTTCTTTTGCATGGTTTAGATTAAATAAAGACCGTTTTTTAATCTAAAGCTGCAAGGAACAACTTTCAGAAGATAAGGAATCAACGGTAAAACCTCAGAGTCAACAAATTGGAACGGGTTAACTCGTGTGTTAAATATATAATCAATTAGCTAAATACCTGTTGGTATCTATGATTACATTGTTTTCAAATCCTGATTTATTTTAGTTTTATCTAAAGTGGAGAAGATTTCTTTTTAAATAATGAGTGTGTTTTAAATCTTGAATTGATCTCTAATAATTTATGGTTGGCTTCAGTTGTATCCCTGCAACTGCCTCATGACAACCATGTATTAATTTTAGGACTGCTTTAGTATTTTTTGATTCAAAATATATACCTCTTCCCGTACCTAATAGTTCCTCAAACCGACCTATAAATTTCAAGGCTATAAGAGGACAATATAAGTATAGATCTAGGAGGTCTAAATGAAACTATTCAATCAATTCACAATCCTTCCAAGATACCTAAAAGCATTTAATTATGCTGGAAACAGAATGGAAGAAATAACAAGAAATCTTGATAGAGATAACCATTTATTTGAAGACTATTGGAAGAGGGAATGTAGAGAACATCCAACTAATCAGCATTGTTTAGTCTATTGCGACTGAGAATTTTAATCTTAAGGGTTGACAACTGAGTATAAATACTCTATAAATAAAGTGTAGTAAATACTACCAAATCGTCCGATCTACTATTAGATAGACCGCAGTACGAATCAAGCCATAGGACGGGGACTTGATCAAGACCAGGAGCTGCATCATGGTAAACATGTATTTTAACGGCAAATCTTTCGTATATTGCAAGAGCCAAGAAGAGAAAACAATAAAGCTTACTTATAGAGGATCTAGTTACTTGAGATAAATAAAATCTCATATCTATTAGATATTTAATAAACTATTTTTTTTTAGAGGTGTTATGCCATGAAATTTACTAATTCTCCTTTTGCCATACTCGATAAGAACATGAACGCATTAGATTATCAAAAAAGAAATTTAAAATATGAGGACTATTGGAGAAGAGAGGGTGAAAGTCAAATCGAAGAAGATTTCAAATAACTAGATAAAAATAAGATTGTTATCTGAGGAAAATCCTTTAATAATTAACTAATTTTCTCTTTCCATCTCTAGTTTCTACTCTATTTATTCTTAACCCAATAAACAGAGCCCATATAAGTGCAAAGACAATTGGTAAGAAAATGATCGCAAGTTTCATCATTTTTTTAATCCTGTTATTTGCAAAAATAATAACTTTTAAATCAATAAGAATATATAGGTACTTTATCTAAAAAAGTAGGGTCGAGGTTAGATCGAGTGTCAATCAATTATTTCCCCTAATAACAACTTAATATAAGTAATTAACAAATTAAATTTATGCTTAAATATTACGGCTCTCTCATTAACTTACAAATGTATTATTCAGAAACTAAAGTCATAATAGGTGGTCTAGCTCATGTTCCAATATTAATTTTCATAGTAAATTTTATTAAAGGAAAGTTTGAATCTATAGCATCAGAAATAATTGAAGTTAAAACAGAAGAGCCAAAGGTAAAAGTAGTTGAAGTAAAAGAAGAAGAAGTAAAAGAAGAAGAAGTAAAAGAAGAAGAAGTAAAAGAAGAAGAAGTAAAAGAAGAAGTAAAAGCGGAAGAGTTGAACGCGAATGAATTTAAAGAAAAATCAGAATAAAATAGGGGACTTTAATAGTCACCATTGATTTATTAGAGGTAAATAAAATCCTAGTTATAGCTTGATTCTCGACCTTACTGTTCACACAGAATTGATTATCTGTTCATATAGGGGTTATAAATTAAAGCTATTACTAGGCTTTGTGCTCTCTCTTAAGAAAAGTGCATGTGATGCATTTTGCTATTCCTAGAAAAGGTTTCATTTTTATCAACAATTCTATTAGAACCTTATGCGAACTTTTTATTAATTAATAGTCGATCTAAAATGATGAAATCTTTGATCGTCAACGTCCGCCATTAAATCATATTCTTTTAATTTTTTTGTAATCTGCTTATATTCAATATCATTTATTAAATAAGCTAAATATTTTTCTAAAAAATTTATATTGATTTTTAGCTTCATTAATTTCCTTTATTTATTAATAGCTAATAATTCACGTTCTAACTTTTTTTATGAACACACTCATCACAGATAGAAAACAAAAAAGCTCGCTTATATCCCTAAAAGCAAGCTCTCATGACGATTTAATTTTAAAAATTTATGCTGGCAATTTACAATCAAGTTCTATTATTCCTTCATCCATAAGACGACCAATTTTTAAAACTAGTGCCATATCTAACCTTGAAAATTCTGATTGATGATCTGCAATCCAATCCAATTCGGATAAAGTTATTGATCCAGTTGCATTAACTAGGAGAAAAAGAATACCTAAATTCATTTTTTTAATTAGTTGCTTTTTTCCCTTTAGCTATCATTACCACTGGCACTAATAGATATGTAAAGAAGGAGATTAAGAAAATGTCTATATTCATTTTAAAAAATACCTGGGATAATCCAGCCAAAAAGACCGTAGTTTACTACCAATGCGAATATGCCCATCATTGCCATTCTTCCATTAGTTCTCTCAGCATTTTGCCAATAAGTTGGTTTTGAGTTTTCCATTTTTTTTTGTTCTTTAAAAAAAGTGATTAAGTTTTTATAGTGCGAAGGGCTGATTTAAATAAAGATGAGATGAAAATCATTTTGATACATGTCCTCTAAGCTCCTTGGGGAAGGTAGTTATACATCGGGGAGATTAATCCACCGCCATCATCATCATCATCATCATCATTCCATGGCAAATCACTCAACATTAATGCACTAACAATAAATACTGTTATGACTGGCATAAAAGGAAAAAGTATAGTGTTAATCCAAGTGTTAATTCCTGCCTCAAGCATTAAACAAAGCCAGGAATAATTTGACCTGTTGTTAGATAAGCACCAACAAGAGCAATAAAGCCCATCATTGCAAATCTGCCGTTAAGCTTCTCAGCTATAACCTTTTCCTTCTCAACTGTTTTTGTGTTTGTCATTAGAACCAACCAGGAATAATTTGGCCAGTTGTTACATATGCGCCAACAGCTGCAACGAAACCGAGCATTGCTGCCCAACCGTTAAATCTTTCTGCTTCAGGAGTCATTTTTATAAAGTAATTTATGTTAACTAATGTAACACTAATATTAATTTATGTAAAGAAATCAGTTTAAAATTCTATTTTTTTGAGATATCATATACATATCTGTAACATAACTGTATATTAATTTAATTACTGTAGATATTTTTATCAAGCTGCTTCTGGGGTAAATATTCTGCTAAATTTTTTATTTGTAAAAGTTAGAGGTGTAAGTAATAAGTTTTTTATTTATTCCCAAGTTTTCATATCAGAGAAGTCGCTCGCTATTGCATGAAGCATCCCTCCTACAAATGATCTTGGACAACCAAGTTTGTTAACTAAAACTTCTGATTGTTTTTTGATATCTTCCCATGTAGGTCTGATATCCTCATTTATTTGTTTAAGGCTAGGTTTAAATTCTTCAGAATCATTCATGTAAAAAGGCATTAACTCATTGAAATTCAATTGATAGTTAAGAAAATCTCATTTATCTAAATAAATATTCAATAAAAATTACAAAATAAATTCTTTTGAAATTATTCTAAGCTGATTTAAATTCAGATTATTTAAATAATTATTTGCAATCAGTTTTTGCTGATTAATTTCGAGATCTTTAATCTCAGAAATAATGCTATTAGATATTAAATCAATTAAATGTTCTTTATCCATTACTTATTTATAAACCTAAAACAAGCATTAATTATTTAAAGTCTTCAACTCAACATATAAGTAAAAATACTTAGATAAATAAAAAACTTATAGGTTAGCTAAATCACTTTAATAGTTTGAAATTCCAAGCCAGTTTTAATGACATCAAGATCATGCATTTTATTAGAAATATAGCCCTCTGAATTTTCATTCCAAAAACCTATTTGTTTTTGGCAATCAATATCTAAAAATAAAAACAAAAATGATTTTCATTTTCATTATGGTGTAAATTTTATACATAAGTTAGTATTTTTCATGAGTCAAGTTTGGTTAATATCAGGGTCGCCGGGATGCGGTAAGACAAATTGGATACTAAATACTTTTAAGAATCATTCTGGAAATTGTGGTTATATACGTCTTGGAGGCTATTCAGAAATTAATTTAGAGCAAGCTATAAATTCAAAAATTGATTTTGCTTTATTGAAAGATCAAATTCCTAACTTATTAGACTTATCTATTTCAAACTTAATATCAGAGAAAGATAAAGAAAACATTTTAATTATTATTGAATTTCCACAATTTTTTATACCTAAATCTCAAGGTATTAATGGAGTTGATCTGAGAATTATTAATGAACTTGAAAAATATAATCTCCAGCCAAATAGATATCTTCATTTTGGTAGAGATCCAGAATTATCAATTAAAGATACTTTAGATTTTAGAGCAATTGAATCAATAAGCCTTGATCTTAAAAAGCATATTTGGGATCCTGCAAGCTTGAATACTTTTTGGTTTGAATTAGTTAATGGTGCTTATGGGGATGTATATAGAGCAAAAGCATTAATGAACTTGCCTGATGGGCGTTACATATTCTTTAACTGGATAGTCAGTCAGCAAGGATCTCAATATCAAACATTAAACCAAGTTGCTCCTCTTAATGGAAGACCAGAAAGATGTTCTGAAATTGTTATACAAGGGAAAAATTTAAACTTCGAGTCAATAAAATCAACGATTCATAATTGTCTTCTTAATGATGCTCTACTAGATCATCATCAAACTTCACTTAGAAATTCACAACTACAAACTTCTAGCCGTTAACTTAAAAATGAATCAAGCTGTCATCTCATGTTTACATGCAAATTTACCTGCAGTAGAGGCTGTCTTAAAAGATATTGAACTCCAAGGAATTACAAATATTACCTGTCTTGGAGATCTAGTGGGTTATGGTCCTCAACCTAATGAGGTTATTGAGTTAATAAGAGATAAAAAAATTCCTACTTGTCAGGGATGTTGGGACGAAGACGTTGTTGATGGATTAGATGCTTGCGATTGTAGTTATCCTTCTCAGCTTGCTGAAAAAAGAGGTCATTTTGCTCATCAATGGACTACTGATAAATTAACTAAAGAAAATAAGGATTATCTAGCTAATCTACCCTACTCAATACGTAAAGATAAATGTCTTTTTGTTCATGGTAGTCCTAATAGTCAACATGAATATCTTCTACCCGATATGGATGCATTTGCCGCTCTTGAGAGAGTTGAAAATGCCAGAGCAGAGATTCTATTTTGTGGTCATACTCATCAACCTTATATTCGCGAATTAGCAGATGGTTCAATTGCTGTAAAAATCAAAAAGGGTGCCCCCAAAGATATTCAAGAAAAAGAAATTCAATTGCCGATGCGAAGAATAGTAAATGCAGGTTCAGTAGGAGAGCCAAGGCATGGAGGAACTAAAGCTACTTATGTTGTTCATAACGAAGTTACAAATGAAGTAAAAATTAGAGAAGTGGAATATGATCTTGAACTTACGTGTAAAGCAATAATAGATGCCGGTCTTCCTCCGATTTTTGCATGGCGTTTAAAAAATGGATTCGAATTTGCAGAACAAGCTGAAGATGCATCTCATGTTTGTGAAAGATGATAGAACGCTGGGCACTCGTAAGTGGTCTTAAAGGGGATCTAGATACTTATGAACTTATTCAAAAAGACTTAAAAAGAACTCCAGGTAATATAACTCTTTTTGTTTTGGGGGATATGATAGGTCCTGAAAGAAACTGTAATAGGCTTCTCCATAGGTTAATTAATCCAAAAAGTAATGATTTACAACCATGGTGTATATATGGTTGGTGGGAAGAACAAATCCTCTTGGAAAGTGGTTACCGTGGGGATCAAAGAGCTGAAGCTTTGAGAATAAAAAAGGGTGAAGAAGTAGTTAAGTCTCTTACGAATGCTGTAGACAAATCATTTTTTGATTGGATAGCAGCACTTCAATTTGGATTTGTTGAACTTGATTGTGGCTTAATTCACGGAAGCTCAAAAGATATTGGCGAAAATTTAACACTAGATACGCCGCCACTGACACTCCTTGATAGACTTACACGTCTTCAGGTAAACAGATTATTTACTGCAAGAAGCAAAGAACAGTTTCATTTGGAATTGACAGAGGGAACTGTTAATTCTGAAGTAGAAGATTTAAATGGAAATCGTAAGAAAGAGCAGAAAGTTCCGCAAAAAGCTGTTATTGGTATTGGGGCAGGAAAAAATTATACTCTTTATGATGTAGGGACTGATAATACTCAATTCGTACAAGCAGGATATAAATCAGAAAAAAGAATTAAGGGATTTGGAATGCTTTAGTTTTTAGCGAGTGAATCAAGTTCCCTAAACTTGTTATGAATATATTTTATCGGTATAAGTGGTCTAAGGACTTGTCCTTTTTGTAAGGACTTGAGCCTAGCGGTTTCAAGGTTAACCCCGCACTCCTGCACACGAGTACAAAAACCTTTTTTATTAATGAAGATTACTTCCAAGACACTTAGCTTGCTACTTAATGTAGTTTTTGTGCTTTGTGTCTTTGTTATTTAAAGGCTATTCATCAAAAGAGATTAATAGTTTCCGGGTTTTATTACTTCGAACCGAATGCAATATCGGTTTGTTTTTTAGTCTGTAAAAGTGTAAATAAAGTGTGAATAGAAAATTTAGAATTCTTGAAATTCTTGTAATAGCTAGACTGGATCACTTTTCATTAGCCAAAAATTTTCTTCAGTCATATCAAGGATTTGGAGTAATTTATCTGCAAAAATTCGGCTAAAATTAGAATTTTTTTATATGTTTATTATCCATCAAAGTTTCTATTTAGGGAAGTGATGGTTGGTATTGGGTGCAGGCGAATTATCGCCTACTCACACATGAGCTTTTTATGTAACATAATAAGTTTACATAAAGTAACAATTAAATGAAAAGACTTTTTCCTTATATAGCCTTTGCATGTTTAACTGGTTTTACGGCTACAACCGGCTTACCAGTTATAGCAGGTGGTTGTAGTAGCCACATGAACAAAAAAGCTGAAATCAAATGCGCTGAAGATGATACTGAGTGTCAAATTGAAAAAGCTGAAAAGTTTGATTTAAGAGATTCTCTCAAGTCATAAAATTATGACTCAAATCAGTTTTTTTATGAACTCTGCCCCAAGAGATTTAATCGAGTTCGTATTCTTTACTGCTGTTGGCTTTACTGCAGGATTATTCGGATTAATTTAGTTATAGAAAATCGACCCATTCTTTTTTTCTCCTAACCTTTTCAAGTCTTTCTTTCTTTTATGTGATGGCTTGCTTAAGGAATGATTTAATTAATCAAAAGTAAAAAGTTTTTTTAAAATTACCTTTTATAGATAAATTTTTGTATGTCTTCGAATAGATTAGATTTTGATTTAAAAAATCCATTACTTTTTAAATAAGATTTTCCTTTTTCTATATTTTCAATTCTTTTTTTATAAGAATTTTCATCTAAATTTTTTTGCATAAAAAAATAGTCGGACTCTTATTCTGAATAATGCTCACAAAAAAGCAGTTACCTTAAATACAAAATTTAAAATTCTTTTTTGAATTGCTTCTCATTCAAACTAAAGATCTAACAAAAAAGTTTCTTTCTTAAATTTCTAAGAATTTTTTGATATCTTGTTCTTCATGTCCTCAATATTATTAATTAATTTGTCTAACCATTCTGTATTGTCTTCTGGTTTTAAATATGTAATTTTTGGTTGATTAATTTCAAGAGTCTCAAAATCTCCACTCATAAATTCTTCTTTGTATATTCGTTTTAATACCTCTTTATTCTAATTGATTCGACTAAAACACTGGGTATCTAATGTGTGCGGTTTGAGGAACATTTAGGTACGGAAAGAGGTATGTTTTTTTAGCCATTTAAATCTATGGCTGACTTAAATTAGAAATATGGTTGTCATGAGTTGGTTGCGTTGCTACAACTGAAATCAACCATAAACTTTAAATTGCATTTAATAAAATGACTTACTACAGTTGCTTTGATCAAAAAGGAAACATAATTGCTCGATGTCAGACTAAAGAAGATATAAATGTTCTTAAGAAAATGGGCAGACCAATAATGGAAATAAAAGAAATGAAAAAAGAGGAATCAGTTGTTTGTTCTTTAACTGGTAGTCCATCCGATTATAACGACGATTATTAAGAGTATGACTCAAAGAACACTTTAATTAAATCAACATGGAAGATCAGTAGTTCTTTTGTTGGTTGCATTGAATAGCATTTGTACTTTCTTTTCTACTTTTGAAAAAGCATTAACTAATCTCGAGAGAGCGAGATAAAAATATTTAGTTATTTGTGGACTGACAGTCAATCGGGTAGTTTATTCTTCAGGATTTAAAGTAGGCACACCTTCTGCTGAAGCTACAGCAACCCACATAACTGCTGAAGAATTACCACTATTAGCCATTGTATGAGCAGGAGTATTTGCTGAGAGAACAAATGAATCCCCCTCCTTAAAGGTTTTACTAATACCTGTCTTTTCCGCAAGAGTTAATTCACCACTTTCAATATGACCCAGTAAAGGTACAGGATGAGAGTGCATTGGTATAGTTGCTCCATTTTCAACTTCTACTCTTATCAAACGCATTTCAGCTTTTCCTTTTGGATACTTAAAATTATCTCCATCAATGTTTTCTGAAGAGGTAAAGATCTCTTGTACATCAACAGGAGATTCTGCCGCTATAGAAATGCTTGGATTGATAAGCATTAATGCAAAAGCTAATGCAATGAATAAATTCTTGATCATTAATTTGAATTTCTATAAAATTATTTAAACTTATAGTATTTATTTTTTAAATATCTTTCAGTACTTGATTTAACTTTTTATGTTTTTGTATAAATCTTTTATAAGGAGCTAGCGTCCCCTTATTTTTAATCCAAGGTTAATGTAAATTTTTTCTTATCCTTTTTTATAAATTAAATCTTAAATTATGTAGAGAAACTTATACAGAAATCGTTTTTATATAAGTTATATAAATCAAATTAAGTAGTCTTTTTTACCAATTATATACACCTGTTTTTAAATAAATATATTTGTCCCTGAAAAGCCTCTAAAAAATACTTTTTCTTGAAATAAAGATTGACAAGACATTCATAAAAAAAACTTTTATAAAACATTAACTTCTTTTATAAATATGTTTCTAACCAACAAGACTCGTTTAAAAATTAAGGATATTATAAAGAGGATTTCACTAGATGAACCTGTCTCATTGGAAGATAGAATTTATATAGAAAAGTTTGCAAAACATAATTCAACTATATGGACATGGCTTAAGAAAGCTAATAGCTTAAGAAGATATGGTAAGCAAAAATCAGATGGAATAAATGGACTTATCCAGAATCTTGGCCTTGATGGTTTAGAAACTGAAAATCATTTTGATCCCAAAAATGATGATCTTGCTGATTGGTTTAGTGGATCTCCCGATTGGGTGAGGAGGAGCTAATTACCCTTCTTTTTAAATAAATTCAAATTAATAATGAAAAAAGGGAACTTCCTCAACTTATCTTGGAGCATAATCACAAATTCCAAATCGCATACATTCCATTTGAGCATCAGTTAATTTTCTCTCAATTGATAACGTATCAAACAAACCACCAAATTCATGTTGAATTTTATTTTTAATTAGATTTCCGTAAGTCATAATTAACCCCCTTTTTTAGAAGTTATTTAGTATTTGTTATATACAAGAATCAAGAGTTTTAATACCTAAAATTAAAACTATAAATTAATCATTTTTAAAATATTTCACTAAATTCATAATCAGTATTTTTGCTCTAGGAAATTTGAATCATCACCTTTAAATTAGTTCCACTGATTGGAGGTTTTACTTCATGAGTACTTACAAAACGAAATACTTTAAAAATACAAAAAAGATCAATAACACTCTTTGGTTGGATAAATTAATTAATCAACTTGAAAAAAAATCAAAGGGAGTTTGATCATGAATACATTTAGAAATAAACAATTCAAAAATGAATTAGATCCCAAGTATTCCTTCTATGATTGTCTTCGTAGTTGCGAAATTAAGAGTAATTCTGAAAAATCTTTAGAAGAATGCGTCGAAAATTGTGAATCTAGTCCAGTACCAAAGAATCTCGATGGCTAAAAATAGGAATTTAAACTCTATTCAATACCTATTTTGACGTTGTAGGGTTTTTATATAAATTTAAGGAGGGTAATCTTATAACCAACCTCGCAATTGAGCTACTTCTTCTGATTGTAGTTTTAGTTAATTTTGGAGAGATCCTTACCGTTAAAATTTATTCACAATCAGTCAAAGAAATTCCATGTAAGAGAACATTTTGTAGTGAATCTATAAGTAACCCATATTGTTTTTTTTGATAAATTAATTACAAACTAATAACTCTTAAACTAGAAATCTAATATTAAAAGTTAAGGTCCACCAAAACTAAAAATAAGGTGTATATGGTACTTCTGTTTTTAATGAATCTCCGTAGTAACTTTCAGCTGACTTAACTAAGATCCAATAAATGAAATTCAGAAATGATTTTTCCATAGGAATATCTATACCCTTTACTAATTCAAATCAGAATTTCAAATAAAAACATCGTAGAAAATACCTAACTAAAGAGATTTAGATTTTCTTAGTTAATTTGTGATGGTTAGGTTTGTATGAAATGCTGCTAAAGTTTGACTGGTCAATCGATTTGGTAATATTGCTTATTCATTCCTGTAATTTCTGAAGATATTTTAAATAAAATATATAAAAGTAAGAAATTTATTAGTACTCAAAAAAGTCAAAGCCATAAAAGACAAGAGCAAAATAATACAGAATGCTTAGATGAATTAATCAATAAGATTGAAAGCATGAAAAACAAAATATCAAATACTTATTAATCAATCTTCTTTTACATTTGTTATCAAGTCAGCTTGTATTTTTCTAGGCTGGCTTTTTGATGATTTGATAATTTTCCATGCTTCTGATGCAGTGTCTGCATATTGGAAAAGATTTAAATGTTCATCTTCAATTAATCCAAGATCAGCTAAATATTCAAAGTTAATTATCCTATTCCAATACTCTCTACCAAAAAGTATGATTGGGATTTTAGTTTTCATTCCTGTTTGACAAAGTGTCAATAGTTCAAATAATTCATCTAGCGTTCCAAAACCTCCAGGGAAAAATACAGCAGCCACTGATCGCATGACAAAATGGATCTTTCTTAATGCAAAATAATTAAACTTAAAGCAAAGACCTGGTGTTATAAAAGAATTAGGGATTTGCTCATTAGGAAGACTGATATTTAACCCTATAGATTTACAATTTGCTTCAAATGCACCTCTATTGGCAGCTTCCATAATCCCAGGCCCCCCACCTGTCACAATCACGTGAGAATTACAGTTTTTATTTTGATTACTAATTGAAGCAAGTTTAGAAAACTCTCTTGCGGATTGATAGTAATGACTCATTAGAAGCAAATTTTCTAATCTATTTAAATTTCGTTTTAGAAGTATCGATTTATGATTTTTTTTAATTAACTCTTCTATATTTTCAATTCTCTTTTTTATATTTGATTCTTCTGTAATGGTTGCGCCTCCAAAAATAATTATGGTTGAAAGAATTTTATTTTCTTCAAGGATTAAATCTGGTTTAGTAATTTCAAGAAGCATCCTAACTCCACGCATTTCATTTCGGCGTAGTAGACCAATATCTTCGTGAGCCAATTTATAAGTATCAGAATTAATAATTAAATTCAGGTTTTTTAAATTATTACTAGGGGATATATATTTTTTCATTTCAAACAAGAGTTTTAACTTTTCTTTCTAGAGGATTAAAATAGACTCTTTTGATTTTGTTATTTTCGTAAATCCAATAAACAGGCGGACTTCTTCTTGCCTTAACTAAATTAATTTTGTCTAATTTTTGAGGGATAAATTCTTTAGTAGGATCAAAAAATTTATCTCTTTTGGGTTGGTTTAAAACAATACTACCTTCTTTACTTGAGATAGATCTGTGATAAGTTCCTATAGGAATTTCTAATGCTCCCATAGATCTATTTAAATAAATCACATGATGAGGTTCATCCCAGGAAGGATTTATTAAAACAAATTTCCTTTCTCCAGTGATAACTAAATTGTGGTCAATTTGATGATTGTGAATGTAATATTGCTCATCTTTTAAATCATCTGGAGGAGATATAGCTTCCCCAGAATGGATCACAACATCAGAACCATTAGAACTATCTATGCCGGCATCGAAGAATGTGACTTTTGGAGTCTCTCTAAAAATATTTATTGGGAAGAATCTTAATTCCATAGTGCTAACTCCCTTTTAGAAAATTTATAAATACTAATAAAAATTTGTTTACTTTTAAAAAACAGCTATTTTTTGATTTTTAATTGCAACAAACTAGGCAATCTTCTTGATTTGGATAATCTATACATTCTTTATTTAAAGTTTCTTCTAAAAAATCTACTTTCTTAACATAATCAAGATCTTTTAATTCTTTGTTTGGAACCGTGAACTGAGTTTGTAGTTTCATTTTCTATTCTCCTAATTAATACTGTTTTTTGAATCCATTCCAAGTTTGAGAAAACCTTAATCCCAGATAAGAAATTAAAATTGTCCAAAATAAAATTTCTATACCTAAATTTGTCATTTGCTTGGCCTCCTTTCTACATGATTATTCTTTAGTACGGGTATTATGTAAAAATCAAGCGTAATAATACTTAAAAGTTAAAGTTTTAATCACAAAAAATCTTGCGATGGTTTTTACTCGGATGTTCTGTATATTCATTATTCCAATAAGCTTCAATTTTTTTGAGCTTATTATCAAATGTAAGGTCTTTTTTATCCAAATTAATTTCTTGGATATTAAATTTGTCATTTAGTGCCATAAGACTTACCCCTTGGCTACAAGTATGTTCTAATTCATTTGAATAGTTAATTTCAAGTTTTATGTGTGCGGTTAGAGGAACAAAATTGTACGGATTAAGGATCAAAAAAAATCTCAAATTATTTATAATTGCAATGAAAATATCTTCAAAAAATTTATTCCAACTTTAATAAAAATTTGTATAAATTTTGCTAGAAATTATATTCTCTTAATACCTTCTTAGGTCTCCCATTATCTATCATTCATCTAATTTATCTGCATACTCTCTTAAAATTTCAGCGATCTTCTGGGGTGGAATTTCTTGTTGATATTCTGTACATAAATCAAAAAATTCATCTAAGAAATCTTTTATTGAAAAGGATATAAAAATTAGCGTTTCATTTTAAAAGTAAAGTATGCAAACCCACCAAGCAATAAAAGACTCACAACCCCATAAGTAATCCCTATATCGTACATGTACGTCATTTATTTATAAAGATATAAGCAGAATATAAATAAACTAAAAAAACTCCAATAGCAATGGAACTTCCATAAATAAGAAAGTTCCAAAATCTATATAATTTAGGTTTTTTAGATTTTTCTTCTTCTTTAGTAATCATTTATTTTCTTTTTCTTTTCTGGCAGCATTACCTTTTGCTCTTAATAACAAAGTTATCGTAAGGGCAGCGCTTAATATCACAGTATCAATTAATAGGTGCGGGGAAATATTCATTAGCTGAAAAGAGAAATAAGAAGAGTCATTATCTTTTCATCAATAAATCTATTAAACATTAAAAAAAAGAGGGGATTATCCTTCTAAGTGTAGATCGACTGTCAATCTCAGTCTATTTTAGCTTTTTAGCTTCTCTTAAAAAAACAGTATTTTATTTAGCCAGAGCAAGAGAAGGCACCTGCAAGAATATTTTTAAAAATTGGTGCTTGACTCAAGGCATACAAAAAGAAAGATGATGATGCGAGAGTTATAGCTATTTTAGAAGCCCTGTTAACTTTCAAATTTGAGACTTTTGCAAATGCCGAGTTCATTTTTTCTTTAATTTTATGACTTTATAATAGCTGCAAAATTAAATATTCAGCATCAATATTTACCAAAGAATAATTTTATTGCTCCTTTTTCTCAGCTTGCATTTTTACTAGTTCAAATTCTTTTTTAGAAACTATTCTGATTTTGTATGCTGGATATCTTGTCTTCCACCATTTATTGATCGAAATAGCTACTCCTTCTAAATTTTGGGTACAAATATTGACCCATAGAATTTTAGTTTCAACTTCTTTGTAGAATTCCCAACTTGTAGGTGAAGCCATTCAAAATCGCAAATGAAAAAATTTATAATTGTTGAAAAAAAATTTAATAAATTTTGGTATATGGTCCATAAGCTAAAACTTTTGTTTTTTTAATAAGAGGATTTAGTTGAAGATATAGAGTTTTCATTAAGTGGTAATAAAAAGCTTTAAACAAAAGGTTTACATCACTTTCGCTTTCTAGGAAAGTATTACTTTTATTTTAGAACGAGTTTCAATTAAAAAATATCATCGCAAAGAAGGGGCCAAAAATCGACCCCTCTTGGTGAAACTCTTCCAAAGAAACACCATTAAAATCTTACTCTGAAAGTTGCAAAGTTAAACATATTAACAAAATCAAGATTAACAATTTATGCGGCCTTTTTAAAAGGGTTCATATTCCTTAAAAAGCTATTACTTTTGCGGGTAATCATTTTTCTATATCTTTGATTTATATCCAGGATATACTTCCTAGCTTTCTTATCACTTTCAATTTTCTTTTTTTGAAGACGTAAAGCTCTTAATTCTTCTATTGACATTAGGACATCATCTTCGTTGAAATTTAAATGATCAAATTGCATCAGTTTAAGAGATTAAGTTTCTTCTTTAAGTGCAAGATTAACAACCTTATCTTTATTTGCAATAGAGATAATTAACCAACTTAACTCAAATTAGTTATTGAATATTCAGAAAGCTATGAATTTAAGCATTAAAAACTTTCTAAAATTAAGAAAAACGTTTGATTGAATTAGATGGAACTTCTAAATATAGAAATGATTCTCCATAATGAGATTCGGCTAATCTTATTAGGAACAAATAAAAGAAATTTACTAAAGCTTTCTCCACGAGGATTTAGTAACTAATTTAAATAAACTCATCATTTTTGTAATAGCAATATACAAAATAAATTTATTAAGCAATCAAGATATTTACCTTATAAAGCATAGTTGCATATTAAAAAAGAAAAATTTGCACTCTCAGACTTTAGGCAGCGGACTAAATCCTCGTGGAGTATTGGACTTTAGCCCGCTCTATTTTTTTAGCAAAAGAAAAATATCACTGCAAGGTAACTAGATCACCAATTATTATGTTTGATTCTGAATCAGCCCTTATTGGCTAATTGATCAAGAGTATCTGTGCATAGGTTGGTATAATTGTGCTACAAAACTTTTGTTATATCAATGGATTCAGTATTTTTGCTCATTGATATATTCATTCTTTGAATAATATTATTATTGTTGCCTAAAGAAGGTTTAATTTTGAAAAATATAATTAAATTTTTTAAACTACTTAAAAGAAGAATTGACATTCTCAATTCAGAGGCTGAATTGAAATTTATATTGGAAAATAAATAATGGGATTCCCACATTGCCCTATTTGTGTAGTTCTAGCATTTGTTTCAGTTTTTATGGGAGTTACTCGTAGTTATATGTTCTTTATTCTTTTTAGGGAGTTTCTGAGAGCAGAATCTAATTTTAAATTGAAGTTTAGTTTCTATTAATTGTTGACATCTAAGTATAAATACTTTATAAATAGATTGTAGTAAATACTACAAAATCGTCCGATCTACCATCTGATAGACCGCAGTACGACTCAAGCCATAGGACGGGGACTTGAGCAAGTTTAGGAGCTGCATCATGGTAAGCATGTATTACAATGGAAAGTCATTCGTATATTGTAGAAAACAAGAAGAAAATGTTATAAAGCTTACTTATAGAGGATCTATTTACTTGAAATAAGGTTTCTAATTTCTTTTTTAAAAAAGTTAGGACATTTATTTAAGTTTTTGAACTCAGCACTTATTAATTCGTTATAAGAAAAACTTATTGTGGAGATATTTTTTACCTATTTAAAAATTTATATATTCGTATATTTAGTAACGAGAAATTAATTTTAAAATAACTATTTTGTAATTAGATTTTTAAAAGGGTATGCAACCTATTTCTGAAGAACTGTACAAAAAAATAGTTGAGAGTTCTAAAAAATGAGTAAGTTACTAATTGCTTTATTAGCATTAGATATAGGCGTTAGTCTGTCTAAAGTTTTTATTTTTACCTGAAAATTAAATTACTAAATAAAATAAGCAATTGTTTTCTAAAAAAAGAAATATTTACTGGGTATTCTGTAATTGATGTGTTTATTTTATAAAATAAAAAATTAAACCAATAAAAGAGCTAACTACAAGTATTAGCGCCATTAAAAGAGCTATTAACTTTGCTAATCCCATAAAGATAAATCCGAATTTCCTGTAGATCTTTGCATCCAGTGAATTTTCCAAACATTATTTACTTTTTTAAAAATTGACGTAACTGTTGGTAAGTCATCATTAGGTGTTCCTTTATAAGTAAATTTTGAACCTAGTGTAAAAATGCACATTACTATATTTTCGCTTAAAAATTCGAATCGATGAATTTTGGTTATTTCTGCCTTTTCTTGAACTATATCCCCAGTAATCATTAGTTCGAACCCTTTTGCATCTATAGGATTACCACTCGGTCTTATGAATAGAAAATCTGGAGTTGCATTGTCAACAAAAAATGAGGCCATTTTTTTTGGATTAGCAAACTCATTTAATAATGAAATTATTTTTTCTTTATCATTCATAAAAAAAGGGAAGTAACCCTTCTAGTTTAGATCTACTGTTTTAAATATACAAATCGAAATGGGATAATTCTAAAAAAATTCGTTAGGATATTCGAAATAATTAAATTTTTAATGTCAATCATGATCAATTCATTAAACAAATTATTGCCCGTTGGCAAAAAGCTGAAAAAATATTTGCCTTTTTTTATTGGATTTAAATTACTTACATTTACTGGCTTTCTTACTTATTTAATGAATCGCTAATTGATATAACATTAAAAATAAAGTTTAACTAAATTAAAATCTAGTGAATAAAGAAGAACGAACTAAAAGATTTAAGTCTATGTCAAGTATGCAAAGACAAGAATTGATATTAAAGAAAATGAAAGAGAGAGGCATAGAGGTGGGAAGTGGAATTCCTAATAAAAAATACTATAGCAAAGAGGTTTATGAATTAATTCATATTGCGAATTGCTTTCCAGAATTAAGAGAGGGGAAAAAAAATATTTAGGTTTCTTTAATTAAGTTATTTATTTTGGTTCCCTTATTGCAGAAATAATTAATCCACCTATCAATCCGAGATTAATAAATACTGCTCTTTGATGGAAAGGAAATACATGAAAAATTATTGTTGTTGGAATAAGAAATAGTAATAAAAAGACTGAACCGATTTTTTGTTTTTCACCAAATATAAAAAATCCAGAACCCAAGATAAGACATATAATGGCTCCCACTAGAAGAATAGATGAAATTGGTTCAGGAATGCCTTTTGTAGAAATATATTCAACTGTTCTTTCAAAATTATTTATTTTGCCGGGTATGGCTGAGATAAATATTGCTGAAATTGATACTCTTGAAAAAAAATCTAAAAAAGATTTGATCCTTTTATTTTTCAAAAAAGAATTTTTCATAATCTTATTATAAGAAAAAAATTTTATGCGTTTGATAAATTCTTAATTAGTCTGAAATAATTTTAAATTTTTCTCAAAGAGGTTTAGCTATATTAAAAGAAATCTTTTTAATTAATGTGAATCTTGTTAAGGTAATTAATAGTAATTTATGAATTGCCTTTTTATATTTATGAAATAATAAATCTAATTAAAATAAATGTTTAAAAATTTTTTTTTCACTTCTTTTTTAATTTTAAGTTCCCTCATAACTATATATCCTTCAAAAAAAGAAAATACTAATTTTTTGGATTATTGTTATTCTTTAGAAAAAATAATTTCTAGAAATACAGTAGAAAAAAATAAAAATCTATCTAAGAATTTTAGGCCTTTAGCAAAAGATATTGCTCTATTTGGGAATAAAAAAACTAAAGGCACTTTCGCTAATAAGATAATTGATCAATATAAAAATTCCAAAAAATTATTTATTATTAATTTTGTTCCAAACAAAATTTATTGTTTAGCAGGATATTGGATAGAGGAAGTAAGTCCAGGAAAATTTGAATCAATTTTCTATGAGAAAACCAAACAAAAAATAAATGAATATAAGAATACTAAAAAAGAAGTAGATGAATTTATAAAAGGAATTAATTTAGAATATAAATCTATAAAAAAAGAAATTAATGATTTTTTTTAGAAAATTAAAATCTTTTTTCTAAAACAATTGGTTTATTTGTTACGTTCGATTCATTTTTTTTAGATTGTGAAATAAAAAACAATAGAAATCCTAAAATGAATACAAAGCCAAAAATTGATAAAAAATAATTAAATTTTTTTTTGAGATTTAATTTAAGCCTGCTTTTTGCCAGTTTTTCAAATAAACGGAATTTTTTAATTGATAATTGAACGTATTTTTCTGAAGTATTTTCAAGATAATTTTTGTTAAATAGTTCTTTTTGATTTACTTTGCTTATTAATTGCAAGTTATTTTCAGAGGCACCAACTTTGTAATTTGATTGCTTATAAAAAAATTCATGCATATTTGAAATAGTTTTTATTTTTTTATTTTTTACATCATGTTTAGATTTTTTTAAATTATCGTCAAACCATTCGTCATAGATAATGAAGTTGGGCTTTGCAAAATAAGACAAGACTATATTACGAAAAAAGTACAATAAAAAGATAAATTAAATAAATAAATAAAGTTATTTTTTGTTGGTAAATTTCATAAATCATGTTTAAAAATCATGACTAATTGTCAATTTCTTATTTAGAGTAATTTTACAGATTTCCAATTCTCTAAATAAAATAAAAAGTTGATTATACATCTAAATGAGAACTTTAAAAAAAAACTCACGGATATTATTTAATTAACTTTAGTATGTTTTCATTTGATTTTATTATTATGAACATTTACTTATTCTGGATATTATTTTTAGCTCTATGGGCAATAGTTCCTTTAATGATCATTAAAGGCAGAGCAGATGAAGCGCCTAAAGTGCAGACTTCACCAAAAGTTAAAGCAAAGAAAAAAGCCTGGTTTAATTAGAATCTCTTTTGCAATAAAAATAATTTGAAAGGTAAATCTTGATAATCTAAATTAAAGCCTCAGATAACTTTATTTTTAAAAGTGGAAAAATTAGAAAATAATTTCCTTTTTTTGGTTGTTCTAGGCGGTAGAGCAAGAAAAGCTAATATTGAGCTACATGATGTTAGATGGGTTGTTGGATCTAAAATTGAGGATACATTTCCTACTTTGAGAAATGATTGGTTTGGATCTCCAAATGGATTGCATATTGATAGCTATAAAAAAATAGAATATATAGATGGCTATAAGATTAATTTAATTAATTTTGAAAAGGATAAAAAAGAAAAAAAGCAATTGGTTAAAAAAAGGAAGGCCCATAAATTTTTATGGTTTGTCAATATTGGAGGCTATAGTCCAACTTCTATGCAAGAAAAACATGAGTTTGGTTTAGTTATCGCTTCAACTAAATTAGAGGCAAAAAAAATTGCTAAATCTAAATGGCTTATTGGCTGCGAAAAAAAGCATAAAGATGATATTGCTTCTCTAGAAATGTTAATTAGTTTTGATGATTGTGAACTAATAAGAAAGATAAGTAATTGGGAAATTGAATTAACCGAGGATAATAATTTTATTGAAGAAAATAATTATCCTGATTGGTATGGTTATCAAAAAATAGATGCGATATAAGGATCTTGGAATCTTATAGTTGCAAAAAATTTTGATAATTAAATATATTAAAATTCATGTTCTTAAAATCTTAAATAGAACTTGATTTTTTCAATAAATAAATTCCACCGGTTAGAGAAATTATGACAGGTAACCATGCAGCAAAAATAGGTGGCAAAATACCTTTGACTCCAAATGAACTAAATATAAACGACATTACATAATAGATTAATATAAGGATCACGCTCAATCCAAATCCCTGACTTTTTGAAGATCTTAAATTAGATTTAGATCCCAAACTGCTGCCTATTAAACCAAAGACCAAGCATGCAAAAGGTAGAGTAAATTTTTCTTGAATGCGGACTTTAATTCTTCTTAACTCCTTTAAGTTTCCAGTTTTTTTATAAATCTTTTCTGCTCTAAAAGCCTGCTTTAAAGTCATTTCATTAGCATCTTTAGGTACTTGTGCTAATTCCAAGGGACCTTCTATGAATGGGTATACATATCTTTGAAATTGAATATTGCCAGTTTGACCATTTCGATCGATAGATACCATACTTCCATTTAAAAAAGTCCAAGAAGAATTTTTTTTATCAAATGTTGCACTTTCCGCTTTTAAAATTTGTTGTATATCTTTTCTCGAGAAATCTAAAACAGTAACACCCTCCATAATATTATTATAAAACCCTGATGCATAAAATATATGAGTTAGGAAGTTATTATGTTTTGTTGGTTTATTAGTTGAAGGATCAATTCTAGAGCCATATCTAGAAAACATAATGTTATCTTTTCCTGTTTCATTACTAAATGAGCTGCCAATTCCTGCTCTTAGAGTTACCTCTGCTAACTTGTTACTCGCCGGGACTAAATTATCATTGAAATAGAATGTTAAGCCTGACATAAATATTGAAAGAGCAATAGCTGGAGAAATAATTCTTGAAGTTTTTATCCCTAATGATTTCAAAGCTAATATTTCTGAATTGCTTGATAATTTCCCATAGGCTAACAATGTAGAAAGTAAAACTGCCATTGGGAATGATAAAACTAAAAAGCTAGGCAAACTAAAAAAAAGAACTTTTAAAGCTAAAAATAGAGGTAAACCAAATTCAACAATTTTTCTTATGAGATCGAACATTACCCCAACAGATAATGAAATAACAGTAAAAGCAGAAATTGCAAATATCATAGGGGGTATAATTTGACCTAATAACCATCTATCTATTAAGGGTATTGAATACCATGGTGTAATTACTTTATGGATAGTTTTTTTTATAAGTGATTGATTTGTAAGTTTCAAAAGAAATTTATTAAATTTTTACTGTCTTTCCCTGCATTATAAAATATGAATGTTTTATAAACCAACATAAAATTTTTATAAAAAAATAAAATTTTAATTTGCTAATTTCCAAAAAAAAATAGTTTGTAAACACTTGCAGTAAAACAAATAATTTGTTTTCTTAAAAAGAAAGAGGCTAAGAATGAAAAATAAAACTTTTATAAAAGAATGCAAGTGCGAACACTGCCAACAAAAAATAGATCAAATTAATAATTCAATATCATATTGGAATAGATTAATTTTAAGAAAAAAGTTATTCAAGCTAGTTTAAAAATCTATTATTTCTAAATAATAATAAAGTTTTTTGATCCTTAAATATTATTCCTCATGTAAACTAATTCAATTACTTAGCCTTTTGATTTGTTTTGTAGATAATATTTTCTCTATTTAAAAGAAAAAGGATAATAACAATGCAAGAAGGGATGAGAATAAAATCTAAAGACATAACTTTTTTAACTCTATTTTTTATTTAGCAAAAAATTTTTTTATTGACATTTTTCTAATTACTTAAAAATAAATTTGTTAGAAAAATTGTTATCTATTTGTTTATTTTATTTAGTTGCTCTTAAAATTGAAAGAGCTTGCAAGTATCCCACAGGCAAGCTCATGACGAACTAGTTAAATTCAGATTTTCTGACGTTAACCAGCTAAGCACTTCCTAAATGCTAAATTCATTCTACTAAGTAAAATTACTTACTGTGAGTATAAATGCTTATTTTTTATGATTTACCAGTAAATTAGATAATTAAGAAATAATTTAATTAGAAATTTCGCATTCTGCTAATTTTTTAGACGAAAATGTTACATATTTGCCCCTAAATACTCAGAGGCAAGCCATAAGAGGGCCTTGGTTTACATAAGTTAATATTTGTGTTACTTTAGTTAACAATTATTATTATCTTTTAATGACGAAATCAGGAGTTACAACAGAATCAGGTGGAAGACAGAATATGTTCCCATCAGAAACTAGACCTTATATTGATGAAACTGTATCCTACGATGGGTATCCTCAGAATGCAGAAAAAGTAAATGGTAGATGGGCTATGGTTGGTTTCGTTGCACTATTGGGTGCTTATGTAACAACAGGACAGATTATTCCAGGAATTTTTTAATACTTAAATTATTCCCTTACAAACTTTTCTGTTAAAGAACAATAAAAATTTTTTCTTAAAAATTAATTTAAAATCACCTTACCTCCTTTTTACAGTCATAATTCATCTATTTTAAATTTGAGAATAAAAAAAACCAAACAAACGTTATTGCATTTAGGCTAAATATTATTCCAAGGAATAGGTAAGCAAATTTCTTGCCAATAAATGCCGTCTCAGGTTCAAGTTTTACTCTCATTAATTACTCGAATTGTCTTGATAAAGATAGCATCATTTAAGAAATAAATTTATGTGTTAAAGAAGAAAAATAATCAAATTCATAATTCTACTTAAGAATTTTATTTTGATATTGTTGATTTTATATTTCAGCACTCTATTAAAAAAAATTGAATCCTTGAATGTTGTTGCTTATAAACTTTCTTAGTTTTAGTAGTTTTTGCGACAATATAGGTTAGTAAAATTAGCCCAAACACTATCTTCAAACTAAGTTTTGACAAGAGAGAGATGTTCCTCAAAACTAAAAAAATACTATTAATTTAATTTTTAGCAACTAGGAAAAATTATTATACTGATTTTTAAAATATTTTTTAGGTTCTACAGATGATTATTAAAACCTCATATTAGTGCAGAGTATTTTAAAAAAAATATCACAAAAAAAAAGAGTCAAATTTCAAATTACATTTGACTCTATAGAAAAAATTAAAAGTTTATATTAAATAAAACCAGGAATTATTTGACCTGTTGTTAAATATGCTCCAACAAGAGCAATAAAACCTAACATTGCAAATCTTCCATTAAGCTTTTCAGCAACGATTTTTTCTTTTTCAACTATTTTTGATTGGTTATTTTTCATTAGAACCATCCTGGTATGATCTGGCCTGTTGTTACATAGGCACCGACTGCTGCAACAAAACCTAACATTGCTGCCCAACCGTTAAAACGTTCTGCTTCTGGAGTCATTTTGTTTGTGTAATTTGTAAACAAATGTAACATATTTATTTAACAATGTAAAGAAAATAGTGCTAATTCCTTTTATTTGTCAGGAAAATTTTATAAATGATACATTTATGTGTCGAAATATACCTTATGTTTGATTCAATTTTGGTTCTAATATTTTAAATTAAAAAAAAAAAAAATAAACTTTTTGCCTTGTTCTTTTTAAGGTTTATCCTCATTTAGAGGTAATTTAAATTAATATAAAAGTAGAGTCAGCTAGTAGGGATACAGGCTGACTCTTTTTTTGAGAATTTTTAGTTTTTATTAAAAGTAGTTTTTAGAATTCAAATAGTTGCTATTAATGAATTAGATATATATCAATTCATGTCATCCGCTACCTACTACATGCATTTAATTTTTGGAAGAATTCCTTCTCTAATGAGTTCTGATTTAATACTTTATATCTTGCCTGCTCTTACAATTTCAATATTATTCTTTAGCCTTAAAATAATATTTTTTAAGACTCCTAAATTGAGAAAGGTTAAATAATCAAGGATATAAAATAATTCTTTTTACTTAAGCGCCCAATTTTTTTTTTAATTTTGGATAATAGACTTTATTTTTCGGCGACTCAAAGAAATAGAGACTGCATTGGTGATGTATTATCCAGAATTATAAAAAAGGGTGCAATATTGGAAATTGGGAGTGGCAGCGGTGAACATGGAGTAGTTTTTCAAAAACGCTTTCCTGGAATAATTTGGCAAACAAGTGATCCAGAGTTAGTACATAGAAAAAGTATAAGTTCTTGGATTGAGTCTGAAGACTTAACTAAGAAAATGCCCCAGCCTCTTGAGATTGATGTAGAAAAAACTCCTTGGAAAATTTCATTGAGATTAGCTCATTCTTTGCAAGGAATAGTCTCTATAAATATGATTCATGTAGCACAGTGGTCTTGTACTGTAGCACTCTTAAGAGAATCAGGGAAATTACTCAATAAGGGACAATTTTTGATGTTGTATGGGCCATTTAAAATTTGTAATAAGCATACAAGTGAAAGTAATTATTTTTTCGATAATGCATTGAAAATGCAAAATGATCTTTGGGGTATTAAAAATCTTGAGGAAGTTTGTGATGAGAGTAAGAAAAATGGTTTTTCTCAAGAAGATATTATTAGGATGCCCGCGAATAATTTTTCAATAATTTACAGAAAAGTTTCTTTATAAGTCAAATTTAAATATCAATAAGTTATTCAAATTTATATTCGATCAACCTGATAGTTTTTTGCTCCATTCTTTATGCTTTTGATCTAAATCTGAAATTTTTTCGCCTAAACTCAACTGTCTTTCTAATAATTCAACTTTTGTAAGTGTTATTTTTTCCGAATAAAATTTAATAGGTTGTTTACCATGCAAATTGTCGCCACTCATAAAATTACTAAACTTTCAGATATTTTCTAAGATGAAAAATTTGTTATTGCTAAATCTTTTATATTCTTTTCAGATTTGCGTAAATTAATGTGATAAAGAATTGATGCTTATTGTGTTTTTAATCCACCATTTTGTAAGAAGATTGCCATATATATCTTCCTCTCTTGAAGTCTGACTTAACAGCAACGCAATTGCAAGCAATATTCCATAGTGCCTTGTGTATTGGATCAGGATTAAAAAGATATGCTTTTTTAAAGGATTTTTTAATTAAGACAGTTGCCTTTTTTGCATGATAATGAGGGATCGTTGGACATACATGATGAACTACATGGCTAGAACCTATATTGTGGTGAAGAAAATTAAGGACTCTACCGTAAGGCCTGTCAATAGATAGAAATGCGCCTCTCATAAAGGAAAATTCCGTATTTGAAAGATGAGGTACATCTGAATCTGTATGATGAAGCCATGTATAAACGACTAGCCAACAATTAACTACTAATAAAGGGCCAAAATACAGAGCAATTACTGGAAAAAATCCATAGTTGAAAACTAAATAAACAATACCCACTGATGTCAAACCTACGCCAATATCTGATATCCAAACTTTTTTGGCCCATATTGATGGCCATAATGCTTTAGAAAATGGTTTTGTTGGCCAAAAATGATTTGAAGTACCATATTTAACTCCTCCTGTACTTCCCGTAAGTAAATAAGCAGGCCAGCCAAATATTAGATGTAAAACAAGTTGAAGAATTCCATAATTTTTCTTACCTAAGGAATTTGAAAAATGTAATTCTTTTTCTCCGCCAACTTTTTCTGTAACTCCATTCCCTTTAATCACTAAAGGGACGTGAGTTTCTCCATTGGTTATGTTATTTGTGAATCGATGATGAACTGCATGAGAACGTTGCCAAGAAAAATAAGGCACTAGAAGTAATGAATGTAGTAAATAACCAGTTATAGATTCCAATGTCTTATTTTTAGAGAATGCTCCATGCCCACATTCATGGGCAATTACCCAGAATCCCATTGCAGTGGTACCTGATAGTAATGCGTAAATAATCCAAATTGGGATCATTTTTGGGGTAAATGGAATAGATAACCCTATCGCAACTACTAATGATTGAATTAAAGCTGATTGTAAAAGATACTTCAAAGAAGTTTTGGTATTACACTTAAAAAAGTGATCTGGGATAACATCATGAAATTCTTTTATGCTTGGAATATCTTTATCCTCTATTACAAGCGCTTTGCCTTTAAGACCTGAAAATTTTATATTACTCAAATTTTTTTTGGTTAAGAATTTTGTTATATAAAAGTGAATTTATATATTCTATTATCCACCACAGGATCTAATAATGAAAAGAATTGATAAATAATTTTTCGATAAGGTTTTTACGACTTTAATTTCGTCTTCAAATAAAATTATTTGTGTTATTTATTGATTTATTCATTAATGCAATCTTTTTATTCATCTACTTGATCCTTTTTTATACTGATTGTCTTTAATCTTCTTTAAAACTTAATTAATTTAAAGACCGCGTATATACCTCTTAGGCAAACCAGATTGTTTACGTGGCTTTACTAGAATAGGCAAAACAATGACTCCTACCGTAAAAAGACAGATTGGAGCAACTACCATCAATATAGATTCTAGAGACATGAATAATTTTGAATTTATTAATAAATAGCAGGCTTTATTTTAAAAGTCATGCGTATTTATATCTAATTAGTGAGAATATATTCAAATTTTTATAAATTATTAAGTAAAAAAGAAAAAAAGATTAAAAAACATCAGTTTTTTAATAATTCGTCCTATTTACATAATCATTATTTTTAAAATTACTTATGGATGAAGAAAAACAGTGGATGCTTATGACTTATTATTGTCCAACCCATGGTGATTTAGGTTTAGTAAAACCGATTCAAATAACAAAAAAAGAAATTAGTAAAACATTCTTAAAAAAAACTAGAAGTTCTAAAATTAATTTTTCAAAATAAAACCTAAGATATTTTTAAATTGTTCTAAATTTTGATTGAAATCTGGTTAATTAAAATTGATATCTTACAAAAATCCCATAAGCTGCTTTTTTATCAGCAGTATTGGTAAATATATTGAAAAACAAATCTTAATTTGTATCAGAATCGCATGTTAATTCACATTGATTAAGATTATGTGATGATATCTTGTCTAAAATTCTTAACATATCAATTTCGGAAAGCTCTCCATTCGAGTTCCATTTTAAAGTTGTTTTCCTTTGAGGTGAAGTTTTTTTATTCATTTTGATCACCTCCCTTTAAATGTATTTCTAAACAACGAGTAATACATTCTTGATGACCATCCACAATACTGCATTCAGTAATACACTCGAAATATGAATTAATAGAATCTATTTCTGTATTCTGGTTTGTAGAAACAAATGAATCATTCATAATATTATTGGATTTATTTGGAATAGAGATATAGCACGAAATTATGTTAAATAATTTAATTTATTAAGTTAATTAGAAAAAATAAGTATTATTTACTAAATTTTATTTTGCAACTGGTTTATCTCTAAAAAGATAGTTATATACTTATTTTATACATAAAGGGAAACAATAATTTTGATTATTTAATATTAATTTTATAAGTTAATCTTTCAAAAAAATCAGCATAAAGACTGATTTACTTTTCAGTAATTTAGTTAGAAGATAAAAAAGTACACTTTTAGATTTTCAAATGAAATCATTAATTAATTGGCTTTCGAAAATGTTAGAGAGTATGGCAAATGCTTTTATGCATCCTTTAAAGAATGACTTGCCTCCATCTATTGGTACTCATGCCTATAGTAGTATTCCTATAAAAAGAAAATTGAGAAGAAAATTGAATTAGATATTAACTTATAGGAATTAATTTTTCATTTTTATTATCCCAAATAATATATTTGAAGCAGTTTGAAAAATCGCTTAATTTTAAGAACTTTGATTGTTGGAGTAAATGAATGTTTGCTTTATGACAAGCTCTTAAGTTGTAATTTGGTATTCTCTCAGAGAGATGATGAATGCTGTGGAATGATATGTCTGCTAAAAACCAATTTAGCCAATTAGGGATATCTAAATTGCTACTACCTAAAATAGCTCCATCAATAAGATCCCAATTTTTTGTATTTTTAGCATATGCATTTTCGTAGTTATGTTGTACGAAAAAAACACATATTAAAATTGCTGCTGATAAGGTTAATACAATGGAATAAAAAGATAAGAAAAAAACTACCCCAAACCATTTACACATAAAAATCCACCCTATTATTACTACTATGTTATTGATTATTAATTCACATAGTTCACTAAAATTATCTCCATAATCGGAAAAAGGTGGTTTGACTTTTGAATTAATAGCTAGAAGTTGAGAAATTTCTCTGTTTTTTATTTTGATAAAAGTCTCTTCCAAAATATCTTTACTTAAATTAAAAATAATAATAACAAGACCTAATCTAGGTTTTAAAACTAAGTAAAAAAAACCGCCAGGGAAAAGCATCATCCAGTTTCGACTTACTTTGTAAAATATTTGCTCTCTTTTTGTAAGGGATTCAAAATCTTCAAGACTTAAAACATCTATCGGCCCTTTGTAAATTTCCCAATTTCCATTATTTCTATGATGAAATGCATGATCAATTGACCATGACTTCTGGGGAATACCATTAACCAAGCCAAGTAAAAATCCATAGATGCGGTTTAATTTTCGTTTTGTAAAAAGAGAATTATGACCGCAATCATGCATTAATGAAAATGTTCTAGAAGACAATAGTGTTAGAAGAACTATAAAAGGTATCAATAGAAATCCTTTTAAAAATAATGAAAAAGGTTGATTTATTATGTTGTAGATGATTAACCAAATAGAAATTATTGGGATAATGGTAGAAATAATTTGATAAGAAGCTCTAATATTATTTCTTTTTAGAAATGGCTTTATTAAAAAATCACTTCTATTTACTTTAAGCATATTTCTCTTATTTTTTTGATATTAACAATTTTTAAAAAGTATTGATTATTTAGTAAACAATAAAAAATTTTAAAAATCATACTAAAGAATAAATTCTTTAGACATAGTTCTCAATTGATCTAGATTTAATCTTTCTAAGTAATTTCTGAAGTCGCTAAGATTCTTAGTAGAGTCAGAATTTTTACTCTCGTAAAGAAGACTATTAGAAATTAACTCAATAAGATGATCTTTATCCATAACTCCTTATAGACCAAAATTCCTGTTTAAAAAATTAAGGTCTTGAATTCGAGATCTTTATCTCATCTCTATTAATAGTAATTTTTTATAAATTTTTTAAATCTTGCTCTATTTTTTCTAATCTTTCATTTAATTCTTTTTGTTCCTTAATTAAGGCTTTTTTCTTTTCTGCAAGCTCTTTGTTTAGAGGAGAATTGAAATATTTTTGGTAAGAGACAAAAAAAACTGCTATCGCTATTGCAATGCCAAGAGCACCAATTATTAAAATTGGAGATGAAGGAAAGTCGTAAAATGGAATTGACAATGTACTTTACTAAAAATAAATTCTAGCTATCTCATAAACAAAACAATGAGTAATAAATACTTATTCTTTAAGAAGCTTTATGGGAAATTATGCTAGTTATTTTGTAAAAAATAGATAAGGTTAATCTTTAATTAAATTTTTTAGAAATAAGTAATTGTACAGCTGTCAAAGAATGAATTACTAATAATGATTAAACTAGTAAAAAATTTTTCATGAAGAAAATCATAAATAAAAAACATAATAAAAATGAACCATGGTTTAAATGGTTAACGAGAGAACTTAATTCTTATGAAGCTTTTCAGGATTTTGAATCAGGCAAGAATCCACGAGATGTAGCAGAGGATTTTATTTCTAGAAATAGTATTGCTATTTCAGAAGTTTTCGAGAATTTTGATGAAGAAGATAAAGATACACTCGATCAGTTTCTTAAATTAACCGAATGCGAGATGCATGTGTTTAGAATTCTTGAAAAACAAATAGAGTTAAGAAACAATATAAGATTTGTAGATTTTAAAAAAAGAAAAAAATGAAGAGTTACTTTCTATATAAGTTTATTTTTCCCATTACCGGTCTTACCAAAGCCTAGCCAGATGAACCACAAGATCCATCCGAAGATAGGTATTAAATTTATAAAGATCCATTTCCAATCTTTTCCAAAATCTCTGATTCTTCTAACATCAATAGCTATTTGAGGAATAATACAAACTATTCCATAAGCATTGAATCCAAAAGTTTTTAAAAATATTGGGATAGTTAGGAAAGAAATTATAAGATTCGCTAATTGAACTAACCACCAGTCTGATCGAGAGGTGAATCCTTTGAAGTTTGTAGCTTTAATCCAAAACTCTTTATATGCGTTTAAAAATTCATTAAGCATAAATTAAAAATTCAAAGAATATAACATTATCAATTTAATCTTCAATGTATCAAAATATTATTTATTTACTAAATAGGATCAAATAAATTCATATCATTTGAATCTTGTTTTGGGATCTCATCTTGATTTGGTAATGAACAGAATCCGTCTTTGCAAATTATCTTTTCTTTTGCAATACTTGAAGTTTCTGAGAATATATTTTTGTTATGGTTATTTGAAGATTCTTTCAGCATTTATATAAGAAAATTAAATCTAATATTAAATTAATAACTCAATTTATTTTGATAAGCAACAAAATTAATATTAATTATTTATTTACTTTTTTTGATTTGGCAAGTCTCTCCAAAATAGCGCCATTATATAAATAAATAAAGATATAGAACAAAGATAAAGTAAAGAATTTAGATGCATGTTTATTTTTAAATTAATTAAAAAGAAAGGGCCTTTCACAAAAAAAGGGATATCAATAGATTGGTAGTTGTTTAATTTAGCAACCATACAAATTCTATTATTTATTTAAGTTTTTTATGCTTTTACTAAAATTTCACAAGGAAAAGTCTTTAAATTTTTGTTATATATCTTTCTAGTTAATAAAACTTATAAATCTAGGATTTTTATAAATTTAATGAAAATCTATATTTTAAATGATTTTTGAGATTTTTATGATCTATCGTTATTAATTTCTGTTAGAGCTTTTCTGCCTTCTTTAAGGGTTCTTAAGACAAGCCAGGATAGAGAGGAAATGATAAGAATGATAAGTGTAATTAGGGAAATAATAGTTGTATCAATATTGTTGGCCAATTTAATTAGATTCTTTATGAGTCTTTAATTTAAAAAATTCAAAAAATTCAAACGTCTGATCTAGAGTAAGCAGGTATAAGCATTCCACCATCTTGATCGTCATTATTGTCATCATCAAACCCACCCCCCAGAAGTAATTCAATAATTACAAGTACAGCTACTGGATAAAGGCACCATAATATTGCTGTAAAAGGACTTACTGAGGAAGCAGCTGAGTAAAATTCTGTCATGTGTTGATACTAATCTAAAGAAATAACAATTGTGGATCCTCTGGGTAGTGTTTTATTCAATATTTCTATAAATATTTTTTAAAAACTTTTCTCTTTCGCACGAATAGATCTTTGGTATGTATTGATATTTTTATTCTTAAAATCAATTTGAATAATAATTTTCTTGAACCTACTGAGAAACTAATAATGACATAATGAATCGCGCGATTGTTATTTTTTATACTTAACAATAATTGTACAATTTTGATTCAAAAACTATTATTTATCTTGATTTTATAAATTCTATGTTTTCTTTCACTTTTGATCCTTTGGCTGCGATATTTGGTATCTCAGGAATTGTAGGCTTCTTTTTCTTCGTTTCTGCTGCTAAGGGAACTTCCAGTATCAATACAAAACCAAAAAAGGAATTAGATTAGAACTTATTGTGTCAGAAAACTAAATTGAAATTTTAAATTTAGTATTTAAAAGGCTTGTTAATTATTACTTATTCCATTGTTTAGAAATAAATTCAAGAAAATCTTTTAGATCCTCTTCAGGACAATTTGTTTGTTTTTGTAAATCAATGCAAATTTGCTTAATATTTTCAAAGGCCTTTTTTACTATTTCGTTTTTTTCAATAACCTCAAAATATTCTTGATCAGTAAAAGGCATAATATTAGTTTCCTTCTTGAAAATTATTTATTAACCATATTTTATCTACATTGACTTAACAGTAAAGAAGAAAAAATCTTTTTTCTTAAATTTAGCTACCCAATCGATAATGTTTTTTAATACTTTTGGTTACTTCCCATTCGCAGTTAAGTCCAGCAGGAAACTCAACAAGATCTCCAGCTTTAATCACGTAAATGTCACCATTTTGGGTACTTATTTTCGCTTGACCTTCAATAATTAAGCAAATTTCCTTATCATCGTAATTCCATTGAAATTTGCTTGGCGCACATTCCCAAATAGGCCAACTTTTTATTCCATACTGAATTATTACGCTTGCACTACAGGGGGAAGATATTTGAACTTTCACGAAATAGTTCGGATATGTTTTTTTTATTTTACAAATAAAAGAAATTTTATTTTCTAGAATGTGTATTCCTTTACTTTCTTTTATTTTTTTTTGTTTATCATAAAAAAAAATTTCTAATTTATGGATGAGCTTTCTGTATTATCAATTTCGCTATCTATAGCTTCTCTAGGGATATTTTTTTTATTTTTTGCTTCTAACGATGATGATGACCAAGATGGAGGTAAGTTGATTAAATCATTAGAAAGAATTAATTAATTTTAAGTAAATAAAACATTTAAGAGAGATTTATAACCTATAAAGCCTGCATAAATACAGCTTAGAAAAATTACATAAACCTCCATTGTGCTGAGTCTTTTTTTCTTTAAAATTTTCATTGGTTCTGATTGTTTATAGGCTAATTTTATTTAATCTGATTTCTATTAACATGAGTATTTTTTACATTAACACTGAGATTAAAGAATTATTAATGTCAAGCCAAAAAATAAAAAACAAGTAAAAAATATTATTTTTTTGGTAATTTCCCTTTCCTCATTCTTAGCAAAAAATAACGAAATTACTGGAGATGTGCTTAATAAAGCCCATCCCACTCCTATGGGAAGGGTTTTAAAAACAACTTGTTGTAGCAATATTCCTATATTTGTTCCAAGAAGTATTGAAAGCAAAAATTTTTTTTGTTGTTTTTTTTCTATGTTTTTTAAGAAAAAATTAATCTTAAATCCTTTTAGACTAATCAAAAAAATTATTGCACCTAATAATCTTATTTCAGTTGTAAGGAAAGGAGATAAATTGCTTTGAAGGAAAACCATCCTTGATAAAAGTCCTCCAAGAACAGCACATAAAACTGATAAAAAAGGAAAAGCAAAAATCTTAAAGTTATTTTTTTCTGAGAAAGAGGAGTTTTTCTCTTTAAAATTGTTACCTTTTCTGAGAATTATGAATAGCGAAATCGTTACTATAATTATTCCAAGCCATGATTTAGTAGTTAAATTTTCATTAATAAAAAATTCTCCTGACAAAGCTGCCATTAACGGAGAAAGAGTTTCTATAGATAAAGTTTTTCTTGTGCCAATTGTTTGTAGTGACTTTAAATAGAAAGTATCACCTAAACCAATACCTATTATCCCACTAATTAGTAGTATAAATATGTTTTTTAATGCAGTTGTAGAACTTAGATTGATAAAAGCAGGTATAAAAATTAAAAAAGCTATTATATTTTTTGTTAAATTAATATCTATTGATTTATATTTTTGAGTTTGCGTGCGCCAAATAAAGCACGCATATGTCCAAGATGTAGCAGCTCCAAAAGCAGAAAGGATTCCAATCAAAACGAATAATTTTTAGAAATTTTATTTTATAAATTGAGTAAATGCTAAAAAGAATACATAAATAAGAATCAAAATCCCTGGTAAGTACTGAATTAGTGATTTGAAATTATTTTTTGTCATATTTTCTAAAATAATTTTTTTAAACAGTTTTTTTATTAGTAGGGTACAAACTCTCTAACTTCTTTCTTCTTTGAACTTTCGCATTAATTCTTTCTTCTTTTTCTTTTTTCTTGATCTCATCATTTATCTTATTTTGTCTATATCCAAACCAAAGTAGAACCCAAATAACAGAAGTTATTAAAAGAAGAGCAGCATATTGACCAGTCATAGGAAAACTGGCCTCAGAATATTTAACGTAAGAAAATATTAGACTCATTTAATCAAGTTAAAGCATAAAAATAGCGACTGCGTTGATTTTTTTAGAAATTTAAAAATTATTGAATTGCAGCTATTTGTTATTTAGTTTTTAAGTTTTTTATTTATTTTTTATGGTTTTTGGAGTAATTTTTCTTTGTAACTCATTGCTATTATCAGATTGAAGCATATTAAATAATAAGTTTTTGGAACCTTTTGATTTGGTAGTTGTTGGAGGCGGTGCAGCCGGTTTTATGACAGCAATAACTGCTGCTGAAAATGGAGTTAAAAGAATAATAATTCTTGAAGGCACTTCAAAACTTATGGAGAAAGTAAGGATTAGTGGAGGGGGAAGATGTAACGTCACTAATGCGACATGGATACCGGATGAACTAATTGAGAATTACCCCAGAGGTGGAATTCAGCTCTTGGAATCATTTAATCGTTTTGCTGCTGGAGATGTATACGATTGGTTTGAGAAAAAAGGGTTAAAATTAAAAATTGAGGAAGATCTAAGAGTATTCCCAATGTCTAATTCTTCTTCAGATGTTATTGATTGTTTGAGAAAAAGTGCTTTATCAAAAAACGTAGAGATATTAACAAAATTTTTTGTAAAAGAAATTTCAAAAACTCCAGATAATATATTCAATATTTTTAGTCTTAAAAAAGCAAAGGTAGCTTCAAAAAATATTATTCTTTCAACTGGAGGTAATCCAAGCGGATATAAATTAGCTCAAAATCTTGGACATAATATTGTTAAACCTGTGCCATCGCTTTTTACTTTTTCTACAAAAGAACCAAATTTGGATGAATGTAGTGGGGTATCGATAAAGGGCATAGATATAGAAATTGAATTAAACAATAAGAATTTTCAAAATAGAGGCGATTTACTGATAACTCATTGGGGTTTTAGTGGACCAGCAGTATTAAAACTCTCATCAATTGCAGCAAGGGAGCTTTATAGCCAAAAATATAAATTTAATCTAATCATTAAATGGTCTGCTTTAAGTTATGAGGAGTTAAAAGAAAAAGTTAAATATTTAAGATTAAATAAAGGCAAGGTGAATCTAATTAACAGTAGACCTGTTCCACTATTAACAAAAAGATTATGGATTTTTTTATTAAATAAAATAGGTATTGATAAAGAGAAAAAGTGGGCTGATTTACTAGCGGATGAAAGAGAGAAAATGATAAATATTCTAATGAAGGACAAATATATAATTTCGGGCAAAGGTCCATTTGGAGAGGAATTTGTTACTTCTGGAGGCGTAAAAATTAATGAAGTGAATTTTAAAAGTATGGAGAGCTTAATTTGTCCAGGATTATTTTTTTCTGGAGAAGTTCTAGATGTTGATGGGATCACAGGTGGATTTAATTTTCAACATTGTTGGACAAGTGGATGGATCGCTGGGATGGCAGTCTCAAAGTTAAAACATTAAGTAACTAATCAATAAGTAACAAATCAATAAGTTTATCTTTTTTTTATTAAGTATTAGAAGGAAAAAGTTTTTTGAAGAAACTTTAATTTTAAAGTTTTAATTATTGGTGAAGATTAATGCAGAATCTTGTATCAAAAAAAGAAGAAGAGGAAAGAAGATTAAAAGCTTTAGCAGAATATAGGATTTTGGGAACCAAGCCAGAATCATGTTATGACGATATTACAAAAATTGCTGCCACAACTTGTAATGTGCCTATTTCTTTAATGACTTTGGTAGACAAAGATAAACAATGGTTTAAATCCAAAATAGGACTTCAAATATCAGAAACTAGAAGGGATTGGTCTTTTTGTACACATGCAATAAAAGAAAATAGTCCATTAATTATTCATGATGCTTTCCAGGATGAAAGATTTATAAATAATCCATTGGTAACTGGAGACCCAAAGATTCGTTTTTATGCAGGTTTTCCCCTTAGAAATAGTGATGGTAATAAGCTTGGAACTCTTTGTGTAATAGATAGAAAGCCAGGAAATCTAACTACACAACAATATAATATTATGGAATTATTATCCAAGCAAATAGTTTCATTTTTAGAGCTTAGAAAAAAATCATTAAATTTGCTAGATGCATTGTCTAATTTGCATAAACAGGAAGGGATTTTATCTGTATGTTCATATTGCAGAGAAGTGAAAAATAAGGAGGGCGATTGGATGCATTTAGAAAAATATCTTTCGAAAATTAGTGATATTAGATTCAGTCATGGGGTTTGTGATAATTGTATGGAAAAACACTTCCCAGATGTAATCGAAGTATGGAATAAAAAGGATTTTTTTGAAGATGGTCAGAAAAGGTATTTAGAGTCTTAGATTTAATACCTTGCTTTTAAGTTATTAATTTATTTCTAAACAAATTCTTCATTTGGTGGTTAGGATTGTATAAATTTTGACTTGAACATGTTATTAGGAACTTTATTAACTGGTGAAATTGCTAAAAGTGCATTAGTGGCATATGTTCATTATTTAGGAATTATTTTGTGTTTCGGTTCTCTTTTGTTTGAAAGATTGACTCTCAAAGTAGGTCTTAATAGAAATGAGACGATCTCAATGATAATTGCAGATGTGGTTTATGGTTTGGCAGGAGTTGCAATATTAGTTACTGGGATTTTGCGTGTTAAGTATTTTGGTCAAGGAGGTGATTTCTATACAGGTAACCCTGTGTTTTGGATAAAGGTTTCTCTTTACATTCTGGTGGGATTACTTTCTTTATACCCAACAACAACATATATCTTATGGGCTATTCCTTTAAGTAAGAATAAATTACCTGAAATATCTGAGAATCTAGTTAAGAGGTTCAGACTCATTATTACTACTGAATTAGTAGGCTTTGCAACAATACCCTTTTTTGCCACTCTTATGGCTAGAGGTGTAGGTTTAGGTTGAGAAATTTATTTCTAGAAAGAAATTGTTTAATAAGTGCTAACAAACTATATAGATGGAGTTTAAGTTATAAGATTTCTAAATCTACAAAGGAAATTATTTTTATTGGTTTAAATCCCTCATTATCGGATGAAGTTTTCTTAGATAATACAACAAAAAAGATAATCAAAATTTCGAAAAATAATAATTACGGCAAAGTAAAATTAATCAATCTATTTGCTCTTATTTCAAGCAAACCAGAGAAACTTTTTAATCACAAAAACCCTGTGGGTTATCTAAACAACAATCATATTTATAAAAACTTAAAACACTGGTCTGAAGATAAAAATTGTGATTTATGGTTAGGTTGGGGAAACAAAGGGAAATTTCTAAATAGAAATAAAAAAATAGCAAAAAAAATAATGCAATATAATTTAATTAGGAAAAATAATTTTGATAACCCACTTGGACCGCTTTTTATTAAAAAAACAATCAAAGATAATCCAATACATCCTTTATATTGTTCAGACAACTCCATCCTCCAATCTTATTTTTAGGTACTAAGATTCAAATGCAAACCTAATATTTTTAGCTATTCCATTAAATATGTGTTAATTTATACTTGATAGTTTAAACTTGCATGCAAATTTCAAAGCAATTAAATAAACTAAAAAACTTAAACGTTGAGGCAGAAAAATGTTCGACAAGAGAAGAAGCAAAAAAAATAATTAATAAAGCAAATAAAGCACAAAGCAAAATTAACAAATAAATAAAAAGTAATTTCACTTATTAATAATTTATAATTTTCAAAAATATTTAATTTACACAAATACACCATATTTATTTCTTGGTATTTATGTCTTTGAAAATAATTAAAATAAGGAAATCTCACGAAAGATTTAGATCGACTAGAGAATGGCTAAATTCGATGCATTCATTTTCTTTCGCAGAGCATAGAGATCCAAAATGGGATAATTTTGGGAAAATTAGAGTTATAAACGAAGATATTATTTCTCCTAATGCAGGTTTTAATACACATTCTCATGCAAATATGGAAATAATTACTGTCGTAACAAAAGGAGCAATAACTCATAGAGACTCGTTAAATAATCTTGGAAAAATTCACAAAGATGAAGTACAAGTTATGTCTGCAGGTACTGGAATCTCTCATAGTGAGAAGAATGAAGAAAATGAGACCTGTAAGTTGTTCCAGATTTGGATATACCCTGAAAAAGAAAATATCAACCCCCGATATGATCAAATTTCATTAAACGAAAAGTTGTGGGATAATCTTATTTTTAATTACAAAGACGGTAAAAATAATAAGCTTTTTCTAAATCAAAGTATCTCTTTATGGCGTTGTAAATATAAGCCAATTAAAGAAAAAAAATTGCCATTAAAAATAGATAAATATAATTGGATACAAATAATAAAAGGTAATATTTTATTAAAAAGTAAAGACTCTAATCTAAATATATGTCTCGAATCTGGAGATGGCTTGGGTTTTGAAGTTGATTATTATGATGATGTCTCTATAGAAACTGAAAAAGAACTAGATTTTCTCTTATTTTCGATGCCTTCCTTATAATTTAAATGTTACTTTTACCCCTCAACTCCTTTATTGAATGCATTTAAGGCTTGCAAAGCCATATTAAGGTGAACTTCCATAGCACCAAGAGCAATTAAAGAATTTGGAGATTTATCTTTTAGTAAATTCTCTTTTCTTTTTGATAACTCATTAACTACTTTCTTAGTTGAAGCTTCCCAATTGTTTATTAACTCTTCAAATTCTCTTTTTTCGGGGCTTTCTATTTCTGCTAATTCATCAGAAAAAAGAGAATCCTTTTGTGCCTTAAGCATCAAGTAACTTAATTTTTTATGACTTATTGCTTGAGGTAAATTGTTAGATTCACTCATTGCCAGTAATTAATTTATATTCAAAATCTAACTAATTAAGTGAATATTTGCTAGGGGGGAGACGGTTGTGATGACCGACCTGAAAATTACGAAATGATACTTGAACAAAAAATAGATTTATTAACCTTTAATTTTTCACTTATTAGCTTCTTGAAATAATCTCCACGCTCTTCATAATTTTTAAATTGATCAAAACTAGAGCATGAAGGTGAGAATAATAATGTTCCAACCCTATTATTTTGTAAATAATGAAAAACAAAATTTAAAAGCTCTTTTAGTTCTGAAAATTCAAAAATATTTTTTTTAAATCCTTCATTAATAAGCGCCATTTTTAGGACTTTTGAGCTTTCTCCAAAAAGGAAAACACATTTAACTTTTTTCTTTAAAAGTTTTATCCACTCACTATATTCATTGCCTTTTAATCTACCCCCAGCAATGATTATTATTTGACCTTCGATTGAACTTATTCCTGCAATAGATGAGTCAAAATTTGTAGCCTTACTATCATTAATTATTTCCAGATCATTATTTTTATAAATTGTTTCCATCCTATGGGGTAATTGTTTGTAATTAGATAAAGAATCTTTAATCTTCTTTCCAGATAATCCAACTTTTCTTGCTGCTGCAATTACCAATAAAAGATTTTGAAGATTATGTATTCCTTTTAAAGAAAAATGTTCAAGTTTGAATAATTTCTTTCCTCTCTCAAAAATGTATGCTTGATCATCTATCCAATAATCGCATTGAATAAAATTTGATTTATGGAAACTAGTTGTTATCCAAACCCCTCTTGATAGCGAACTGTAGTGATTTCTTAGGTTTTTATCGTCATAATTATAAATTCTAAAATCAGATTTTTCTAGCAAGCTTTTTTTTATGTTGAAATAGTTTTCAAGTGTTTTATGTCTTTCAAGATGATCTTCTGTGAAGGTTGTCCATATTCCAATATCAGGTTTTACTTCTGGAGATATTTCTATTTGATAACTACTTAATTCAGCTACAACCCAATCAATTTTTTCATGTTTTTTGGAGTGAGCATATTTACATAAAGGTGTACCAATATTTCCAGCAAAAGGAGCATATAATCCAGTATCGCAGAGTATATGGCTTAGTAGATGAGTAACAGTAGTCTTGCCATTAGTGCCAGTAATACCTATCCAATTTGTGTCTTTTAAAATTTCCCATGCAACATTAATTTCTCCAATTACTTTAATCCCCTTTTTTTTTAATTCAATAATAGTTATGTGGTCATAAGGTATTGATGGACTTACAACAACAGATTCGATCTCTTTCACAAAAGGTTGAATTTCTTCAAATACAAATTCTTTATTCAGAGAAACTAGTATATTAAGCTCTTCTAATTCTGTTTTTCTTTCTAAGAATTCTATCCCATCTTTACTTTCCCAGACAATTACTCTCTTATTGATGCTTCTCAAATACTTGGCAGCCCAAAATCCAGATTTACCTAATCCAATTACAAGATTAATATTTCTTTTACTTGAATGATTATCTATCATTAAATTTATAATTGCATTTATATTAATTGTGTTTAAGGGGTAATTCAATCATGAGATCTTTCTTCAGTATTTATAGTAATCGCCAAAGAAAAGTTAATTAATGGAAGATAATACTGCAAAATATTGGTTCTCTTGGTTTTATGAAGAGTGGGAGAAAAATGCTCCAGGTGAATTAATTGAACAGGGTTTAACTCCGTCTCAGATTGCTGAGCGCTTTGTTAATGAAAACCATGATAGTTTTATTGAATTGTCAAAAAAAATTGATGAAAAAAATTATGATGCCTTAACAGAATTTATGAAACTCTCAGAGAGTGAATTACATATCTTGAAGTATTTTCTAAAGTTAGTAAAAATGAAAAATTTATAGGAAATTATTTAGTATTTCAAGGCTTTTTTCCCATAAATTTTTTCTTTCTTTTTTATTCATGGCGAAAGGAGAAGTAGGGGATAGTTTTGGATGACCTCTGAAATTAAATCTAGGACCATAATGATCACCACCTCTTGCATCTGGTGAAGTGGCTGCAAAAAGTTGAGGTAAAGCACCCATCTCAGCAGTTTGAAAAATAGGGCTAAATAATTCTAAGGAGAATGTTTCTAATGGACTAGGGTTAGGTTTTTGAGCAGTAAAGAGATTTGTTTTTGCAATTCCTGGGTGAGCAGCTAAAGAAAGTATATTTTTGTGCTTTAAGTTTTCATTTAGTTCCAAAGCAAACATTACATTTGCCAATTTACTATTGGAGTAAGATTCCCATTTGTTGTAATAGTTTTCGGCTTTCAGATTTTCCCAACCAACTTTGCCAAAAAATTGTGCTCCTGAAGTAACCGTAACTATTCTAGATTCTTCTTTTTTTTCAATAATTGGAAGTAGCTTTAGGGTCAGAAGCATGTGAGCTAGATGATTAACTGCAAATTGTATTTCATATCCCTGGGCACTAAGAGTTTTAGGCGGATGCATAATGCCTGCATTATTGATTAGTAAATCCAAATTTTCAAAATTATCAAAAATTTTGGACTGAACTTCAACAATATTTTTTAAATCTGACAAATCTAATTCTAAAGGTGTAAATATTCCTTCAGGATTAAGACCTTTAAGTTTTTTGATAGTTTGATTTGATTTTTCAAGCGATCTACAAGCTATAACAACATGAACATTTTTTTCGGCTAAGGCCTTCGCAGTGTAGTATCCAAGACCACTATTCGCACCAGTAATTAGCGCTGTTTTGCCTATAAGGTTTGGAATATTAGATGTTTCCCAGTTAGAGATTTTAGGTCTTGAAATAGTGGAAGTCATTTAGTAATCCTGCAAATAGCTTTGGAATTTAACCAAAATTTAATTACTTTTCCACTGTAAATACTGGAAGTCAGTATCGTGAGCCCTTTTTGAAGGTACTATTTAATATTATTTTTCAATTGCATATTGCCATTCGTTATTTTGAGATAAACTTTTCTCCCTAAGTACCTGTAATTTCCTACTATTTATTTTAATAACTATCCCATTAGTTGGATATTTCTCAAATATTTTTCTCTCTAACCAATTTTTTTTATATATTTTGATTTCGCTTGTATGATTTGTGAAGTAACTTTCAGGGGTGCTGAAGCCACATTTTTTAAGATAGTTAAGGGTTTCGTATTGATTAAGTCTTCCATTAAGTATTTGGAAACAGCAAAAGCTGAGACTTTCTCCAATCCCTTTCTTATCATTGAGGTATTTTCTTGTAATTCTTTGGGAAATGCCGGCAACTTGGTTTGTAGCGTATAGTTCACCTCTAACTTGAAAATCTCGTTTGATAGGAATACAATTGGGGACATTTTTAATTTGTTTAATTTTGCTTGAGACATCAAATCCTTTTTTTGTAATAGCCTTATTAAAATTGCCATCTATATATCTAATTGCAATAGCACAGCCATCAATTTTTGGTTGAATGCTTAATCTTGTTTTTGTTAATAAACTTTCCAAAAATTCTTTATAGTTTTCTTTAGCTAATTTGGGCAAAAGTTTATTATTTTTTTGATTAAAGTAGTCAGGTTTTCGATTCAGAGGAATAAAGAGCTTTTCAAGTTGCTTAAATGCATCATCCGAAATCATGCCTTCACCTATTCTGTATTGTTCATCTAGATACTTAACATCTCTCACTAATAAATTATCCATAATAATTTTGAAAAATATTTAAAAATCTTTTAAATAAAGATTTGAAAATTAAGATTAGATTTTAAAAGTAATTGACCACTAAATATCCTCCTACGCAGAGAGCGATTTAAGAGTATAAAATGTACTTATAAGGCGCTTAAATTAAATACTTAAATCAAACATATTTACTTAACAGTGAAATAGAAAATTTTAAGGATTAATTTGCTGACTAATTTTTGAAATTTCTATCAATACAAAAAATAATTTTTTAAAGTTATGAGAAAATGTCATTTTTATTAAAAGCCCAAAATTCCTGGGAAAATTTTGCGAAATACAAAATTAATGATTATGCAAAATTAAGAAATTTTGATTTTGGGCCAAATAACGAAAGTTCAGTTTCAAAATTATCGCCTTTCATTACTCATAGAATATTATCGGAATATGATCTGGTTCATGATATTAAAAGTAAGTACAAAATTAAAAATTCAACTAAATTTGTTGAAGAAATATTTTGGAGAGTTTACTGGAAAGGGTGGATGGAAAATAGACCTAAAGTTTGGAGAAATTTTATTTCAGAAAACAATTTCGATTTTGATTATGAGCTATATGAAAGTGCAATTAATGGCAATACAAAATTAGATTTTTTTAATTCTTGGGTCCATGAATTAAAGCAGTATAACTATTTGCATAACCATACAAGAATGTGGTTTGCGAGTACTTGGATATTTAATTTAGGCCTCCCATGGCAATTGGGAGCAAAGTTTTTCTTTAAATATCTTTTTGATGGTGATGCTGCATCTAATCTCCTTAGCTGGAGATGGGTCGGAGGATTGCAAACGAAGGGAAAACAATATCTTTTTTCATCATCAAACCTCAGAAAATTTTCAAATAATAGATTTAATGCAGAAAAAATAAGTAATCAACAAATTTTTCTTGAAGAATCTAATCAAATACCATTAGAAGATGAGATTTATAAAAATGATATGGACCCTAAATCAGATAATCTGATTATGTTTGAAAATGATCTCCACCTTGCAACCCTTAAAAATTTAATTACAAGCTATAAAAAAGTATTTATTATCCTTTTAAAAAATGAACAAAGACAAATTAAATTGTCTGAATCTGTTTTGAAATTTAAACAAGATTTGGTCTCTGAATTTGTAGAGCATTTTGATAATGTTGAACAGATTGATCCTTATTTACTGGAAAATACTTTTAAAAATACCAAGGAAATAGACATTATTTATCCCGGAGTGGGAGAAAATTATGATTTCATAATTGAGTTTAAAAATTTGCACCATAAAAAAATTTTTAATCTTGTGAGGGATGAAGATTTATTTGCTTGGAAATTTGCCAAAAAAGGGTTTTTCAAATTTAAAGAAAATATTCCGAAAATCAATCAGAGAATATTAGAAAATTATTCAAAAAATAATTTTTAACTTAATTGAATTCCTAATCAGAAAAAGAATTCACTTGAGTACTAAGTATAAATACTTAATTAGGCGCGACTTTTACTGTTTAATCCACGATGGATACTGTGACTAGTTATTTTTACTTAAGGATAATTTTTTTATAGTGCTTTCAACAATTCTTACCAAGTCGTTTAGCAAAGATACTGCTTTATTAATTCTTAGGGTTATAACAGGAACTGTTCTTATTCATCACGGTTATGAAAAATTAGCAAATATAGAAAATTTCGCTGATGCTTTTGTTAGACCTTTACATCTTCCATTCCCAATATTTTTATCATACATAGCTGCATTCTCAGAAATAGGTGGTAGTTGGTTACTAATCATCGGCTTAGCTACTAGATTCGGAGCTTTGGCAATTGTTGGAACAATTTCTGTCGCTATATATCATGCACTTGTTACTTCAGGTTTTAATATTTTCTTACTTGAGCTTTTACTTTTGTATTTCGCTTCAGCAACTTCAATAGCTTTAACAGGTCCTGGAAATTTTTCCTTAGATGAAGTTATTATTAGAATTTTGAAATCAGAAGAAGTTGACGAAATTATATCCCCAAAAAAATCGAAAACTTCTAAGGAAGTTGAAATTAAAGAAGAAGTAAATAAAGGTGGTTTATTTCAATTTCTACAAGCAAATATACTTTCAGATACTTCAAGCTAACTTCTTAGGATAGAGGCTATTTATTAGTTCTAACCTTTTTCGATAACTATTTCTTTTATCGAGTTTTATTTTAATTGTTGCTTCAGAAAGACTTATAAAAAGTCCTAAAGCAGTGACCCAAGATAAGAAAATAAAAGGGTTTTCTGGAATTTCTGAGAAATTCATATGAATAATACTTCTTTTTTAAAACTGACTTATCATTATATGTTTTTCAACCTAAATATACAATTTAGAAATATTTAAGGATTAATTGCAACTTTTTCCCAATTATTAATCTTTTCCCAAAGATATCTTTTATGAATAGGTTGTTCTAATTTAAGAAGATCTACTGAATCGATTTCAAAATTTAGAACCACAAAATTTTCTGACTTCGGTATTTTGGATGATATTTCATAATCAGATCTCACTTGAGGGTTTATTTTCTCTCCAGGAGATCCCCAAAACCAAGAAGATTTTGATTTTTCTGATAATGAGTCCCAATAATTTTTGTTATCTTTTAATTCAAGTATTTTTCCTTTGAATCTATATTGTGATTTGGTTTTCAAAAAGAACCATAATATTTCTGCATTAGGGTTAGATGTTAAATGCCCAATTTTTTCACTTCTTCTATCTGTAAAAATAATCATTGAACTATCTTTATACCATCCTCGGAAAACAACTGTTCTTAATCTGGGCTCATTTTTGTCGCTAACTGTTGCAAGCTGTATCCATCTATTAGTGGGTGATTTGCCCTCTTTTTTTCTAGAAGATTTTAAATCTTGTCTCCAACTTGGTAGGTTGTCTTCAAGCATTTAGTTTAGGCAGAATAAGACCACTTTTCTTTTTGTATTCTTCGAATGAATCATATTTTGAGAGCGATTTATCTTTTCTTATCATTCTTGGTAGAAAAACTATAGAGAAAAATATTGCAAGAATAACTAATGGAATGAAACTCATTGAAAGAATTGCGAAGGATAGATAAATTAGTATTTCTCCTAGATAATTTGTATTCCTTATATTTTTGAAAAATCCTTCTTTAATAAGATCTTTTTTTAATTTAAGAGAAAAATATTTTTGGGCATCACTAGCAAAGTGTAAAAACACCCCAATTATATTTATAGATACAGATGCAGCTATTACGATATTTGGAACAGATTTCTGAGATGAGATAAGAATGAAGGGAGCTACCCAGTAACTTCCAAGGAAAATAAAACCAGTAACTGAAGTTAAAAAGTTGATGTTTTCTTTAAAATAAGGATCTGGGAATATCTTTTCTTTTAGAAGCCAAAGTAATCCATAAGTACCATGCAGAGCTAAATAAACGTAGGGAGCGATAGTAAAATTATCAAAAAAAATCATAAGACCTATTACTACAAATGCAGTTAGCCCCTTATGCAGATTAATTATTTGATTGAGTTTCATCTTTTTTAATAATCTAAAAAATGAAATTATTTTCTGTGGATATAACCTAGGTTGTCAAAAGTTTTAATGGGCGATACTGGATTCGAACCAGTGGCCACTACCGTGTCGAGGTAGTGCTCTACCACTGAGCTAATCGCCCAAATTGAAGAATTTTTAATTCCCCTTATAAGAAAATAGCAGGTTGCGTTTCATTTTCTAAGTAATTTAACTTTCCATCGTTCTCTTTTGGTTATTTCTAAATTTAGAATTTCGATAAATCCTTTATTTTCAAGTTCTAGTTTGTCGCCAATTTTTAGATTAATAGTTGGCTTATTAACTTTGCTTCCATTTAATCTGAGCATTCCATTTTCTATCCTTTCAATGATTTTGGTTCGTGATACCCTAAAGCCAGCTGAAGCTATAGCATCTAATCTTGTTGAAGCTTCTACTGTATTTACAAGTCTTTTTGATCTTCCAGAAGGTATTTGTAATTCATTTATACCTACTACATTAATTTTTACTTTTACGTCTCTCAAATAAAAAATCTTTTCATCTAGATGCTTAACATCTAAATTATCAATTATCCCTTGTGCACCCCTATCGCCAATAGTCCATATATCTCCAACTTTTATTTGATTTACCCCATTTTCAACCAAGAGGGATCTAAAGTCGTCTTGTGTAGCATTATCAAATAAAAAATTCCCATTAATTTTTATCCCTTGAGCTGGAAAATTACTTTTAAGCGCATCCTCTTTAGGAATATTATCTCTTCTAAAGCAAGCTATCCTAGATCTTTGAGAAGAGGAGAATCCTCCATAAATAAAAAATTTGAAATCATTTAAATTTTCAAAATCTTTTAAAATCTCTTCGCAAACATAAGTTGAATTAAACCCAGTCCAATAAGTTTCCCAGTTTTTGTAAGCTAAGTTAGCAATATTTATTAATTCCTCAGTTTCTTTTTTGTAGTTTGAATTTATCAAGATTTCTTTTAAGTCAATCATTTAGCCTTCTAAAAAAATTATATCTTTTGCATCTGATTGTTTTATCAAAGCCCAAGGTAATTCAGTTCCAATTTGATTTTCAAGCAGAACAAGCCATTTACCCTCTTTATTTGAATTAATAATTGATCTCAACTCTTTATTCCTATTGATGTTGATACTTGCAGAAGAAACGGCACTACCTAAATATCCTGAACCCATTCCTAAAAGACCTCCAATTAAGGATTCACCGATGTTATTCAAACCAAGAAAACTGAAAGTAGATAAATTTGTCATATTAGAAAAAGCTATTCCAGCTATAAAACCAAATGGCATTAGCCATCTACTCATTTCTTTTTGTCTAATCTTTCTATCAAGTGTAGGATTTAAAATTCTTATATCTTCAAAATTTTGAGATTTGAATAAGATATTTGCTTTAGCATTTAGCAATTCTGTTTCATCTGACGATATTTTCTCACTTATTGGTGGGATCAAAATAGCTTCAGAGAGCATTACTGATTTTTCTTTGAAAACTTCAAATAATTGGATACATTTATCAATGTCTTCAAATATCACAATACTTTTAGTCAAATTTCAATCCTCAAATGTTTGTGTGTTATTCAAATTAATAAAATAAGATACATACACTATAGATTAAGTTAAAGTAAAAGATTAAAGAACCAATCTTAAATGACAAAAGTTCTCATTACAGATCCAATTGATCAAACAGGAATCGATATTCTTTCACAAGTTGCTCAGGTTGATCAGAAGATAGGGATCTCAGACTCTGAGCTAGCTTCCATTATTAAAGAATATGATGCTTTAATGATTCGCTCTGGTACTCAAGTGACTGAAGAAATTATTAACTCTTCAAGTAAACTGAGAATTATTGGAAGAGCAGGAGTTGGAGTTGATAATGTAGATGTTAAGGCTGCTACGCAAAAAGGAGTTCTTGTTGTTAATTCTCCAGGGGGTAACACAATAGCTGCTGCTGAGCATACTATAGCTATGATGTTGGCTTTATCTAGACATATCCCAATTGCTAATAATAGTACTTTGTCAGGTAAATGGGAAAGAAAGAAATTTGTTGGTAATGAGCTTTATAAGAAAAAATTAGGTGTAGTAGGTTTAGGGAAAATTGGTGCTCATGTAGCGAAAGTTGCTAATGCATTAGGAATGGAAGTTTACGGATATGATCCCTTTGTTTCAACTGAAAGAGCCCAACAAATACAAGTTAAATTATCTGAACTAGAGGATTTATTTAAACAATCCGATTATGTAACTTTGCATTTACCTCGCACACCAGAGACAGAGAATTTAGTAAATATAGACATCCTTAAAAGTATGAAAAGTAGCGCAAAATTAATTAATTGTGCTCGAGGAGGCTTAATTGACGAAGAGGCATTAGCAGAAGCTTTAAATAAATCATTAATTGCAGGTGCTGCAATAGATGTCTTTTCTAAAGAACCTTTGGAATCTAATTCACCACTTTTGAAGGTTGAAAAGAATCTTATCCTTACCCCACACTTAGGAGCATCTACTCGGGAAGCACAAGAAAATGTAGCCGTTGATGTTGCAGAACAAATTAGAGATGTCTTGCTTGGTTTATCTGCTAGAACTGCAGTAAATATTCCAGGTTTGAGCCCTGATATTATGGACAGTCTAAAACCTCATTTACAGTTGGCTGAAACAATGGGTCTGCTGATAAGCCAGCTTTCAGGTGGGCAGATACAGAAACTAGAAGTAAAGCTTCAAGGTGAATTTGTTCAACATCCTTCTCAGCCATTGATAATAGCTAGTCTAAAAGGCCTTCTAAGTAAAGCTTTAGGAGATAGGATTAATTATGTGAATGCTTCGCTAGAAGCAGATTCAAGAGGTATTTCGGTAGTCGAGAATAAAGATGAGGCGAGACCAGAATTTGCTAGTGGGTCGCTTCAGTTAACCACTTATGGAGATAATGGGGACCATAGCGTAGCAGGAAGCATTTTTGCTGATGGGGAATTAAGAATCATTAGTATTGATCAATATCCTGTTAATGTATCGCCAAGTAGATACATGCTTGTTACTAGGCACAGGGATATGCCTGGTATTATTGGCAAGCTTGGTTCTTTATTAGGTAGCAAAAATGTAAATATTGCCTCGATGCAAGTTGGGCGCAAAATTGTTAGAGGAGAAGCTGTTATGGTTCTAAGTATTGATGATCCAATTCCTAATAAGTTGCTTGACACCATTATTGAAGTAGAGGGAATTACCAACGCTAATCCAGTTACTCTATAAAGAGGCCAGCTCTATATATATAAATAATGGCAACTAAAGATTGGTATAAACTAACTTTTCTGATAGAAAGTGATTTAGAAGAAATTATTATTTGGAAATTAAACGAGCTGGGAATATTTAGTTTTTCATTTGAATATTTAATTAAAAATGAAAATAAAAAAGAGGTGAATGTATGGCTCCCAGTCGATGATTGGGGCGAGAGTTTTAGGTGTGATTTTGAAAAAATGATTAGCAAACTTCTAAACATTAATACCCCTAAGAATCAATTTTTTGATTGGAGTATTATTAAAGAGGAGAATTGGTTGACAAGCTGGAAGAAATATTGGGCGCCTGAATTAGTAGGAAATCATTTTTTAATATTGCCTTGTTGGATGAATCTAAATGAAAAATTTAAAGATAAAAAAATCATAAAAATTGATCCTGGAGCAGCCTTTGGTACAGGAAGTCACCCTTCGACTTATCTTTGCTTGGAAAAAATGGAGAATATTTTTTTTTCTGATAAAAAGATATTAGATATTGGGAGTGGTAGCGGGATTTTGAGTGTCGCCGCAAGATTACTTGGCGCTAAAGAGGTTTGTGCAGTGGATAATGATTATTTAGCTATAAATTCAACAAAATCTAATTTCCAACTAAATTTCGGTAATTTAAACAATTTAAATACATTTTTGGGATCTTTTAATGAGGTAACTTTAAAAAATCAATTCAAACAATTTGATTTTGTTTTATGCAATATTCTTGCCGAAGTAATAAAAGAAATGATTCCAAATATTTATAAGTGCTTGAGAAACAATGGGGAAGTAATTTTCAGTGGAATTCTGAATTCACAAAAGGATGAAATTATAAAAATATTAATTCAGAATGACTTGAAATTATTGGATGTATCAACTAGAAAAGATTGGGCATGCATTTCTGCGCAAAAAACCAGAGATTCAATCTAAGTATAAGTTTTTCTTATAGATACTCTTTAATACATTTTATTGTGTCATTTTTTACTTCAAAATCTCACATATCGCCCCAATCGATGTTAAAAATGTAGTTGATAGGTATTAATTACCAACAATTTTTTTTTTAAATGGCTTCTTACAAAGTTACACTAATCAACGAAAGTGAAGGTCTCAATTCAACTATTGAAGTACCTGATGACCAGTACATCCTTGATGCGGCTGAAGAACAAGGTATCGACCTTCCTTATTCCTGCAGAGCTGGAGCATGTTCAACATGTGCTGGAAAAGTTGCTTCAGGTAGTGTTGATCAATCAGACCAAAGCTTCTTGGATGATGACCAATTAGAAGCTGGTTTTGTTCTTACATGTGTTGCTTATCCAACATCTGATGTAACAATTACAACTCATGCTGAGGAAGAATTGTATTAATTATAAAAAATTAACTTCTTTAAGTTGATTATTTATTTTTTCTCTGCCACCCTCTATAAAGGTGGCTTTTTTTATGGATGAATAAATTTGAATTTTTCAAGACTGGTAGTGTTCAATCGAGTTATGGAGGTCAGTACAGCTATAGGGTAATTGGACCATGTTGCAGACTATATGATAGGGAAGAGTTACCCTGGCCTTGTTCAAGGCTTGCTTGGAGAAGTAAGGAGCCTAGTTGGAGAAGAATAGGCTCTAGGTTCGTTGCTGATATGGCTTCACGAAAATGCCCATCTTACTCAGTTCAGATTTTGGAGCCTGGATCAAAACCTGTTGAAACAGTTATAACTTTTTTTTCGAAGAAATTTTCTTCTGATATACAAGAATGGTGGTATAGCAAAAAACCAGACTCAAAAGAGCCTGGTAATATCTTCCCATCTGAAGTTAGTTAGCTTTAAATCTTATGCTTTTGGCTTTGGTGGCATGTAACCTTTTAAGCCAGTGCATTCAAGACTATCAATTGTATTAACTCCAGTTTGTGGGTTAGTTCCACTAGCTCTTTCACATAATGATTTTCTCTGAGAAAGATCAAGATTTGCATCTGTAAAGTCTGCACCATCTATAATTGCTCCATCAAAAACACTTTTCATTAGCTCACCATTTGTAAGATTCGCATCAGATAAATCAGCATTATCAAAACGTACAGCATATGCAATAAGATCTTTCATGTTGGCGCTTTTGAAACTAGAATTCTTTGCAGTTGTCACGCTCATATAGGCGCCTTGAAGATTAGCCTCTCCTAAATCTTGATAAGATAAATCATATTTTACAAATTCATTATTTTGAAGATCTGCTCCATGAAGATCTTCTTTCAATCCATCTACTGATGAAGGATCACTAGGATAAAGGGCATTAGCAGAAATTGGATTAATAAGTAAACCAACAATTAAAGGAAGAAAAATAAATAGTCTTTTGAAAGACTTATGTAGTGATGAAAAAATAGAGACCATTTCGATCGACGTCAAATAGAAAAACCTAAGACTATTATTTCATGGGTTGGTCATTTACAACGCTCCTGCTAACGAACTGTTGCAGTTTATTGAATTTCTGCAGTTAGAAAATCTTTGGCTAGGTGAGTATTTGGAAAAACTTTTTGCGCCTCTTTAAGCAAATCGCTTGGCGTGATTGAATTTTTATTAGTGTATCTTGGACTTAAATGAGTAATAATTAATTTTTTTGTATTAGATAATAATGCTGTTTTGGCAGCCATGATTGTTGTGGAATGTAATTTTTCGTAGGCCATGCTTTCATCCTCTGCTGAAAAAGTCGATTCATGTACTAGTAAATCGGCATTTTTTGATAGTGAAACAGCTGATTTGCTAAAGATTGTATCTGTGCAATAAACAAAACTTTCACCCTCTCTAGGAGGTCCACAGAATTCTTTTCCATCAAATGTCCTGCCATCCGCTAATACGACTTTTTTACCTTGTTTCAGTTCTGAATAAATTGGTCCAGGTGCTATGTTTAGAGATTCTGCTTTTTTGATATCAAATATACCTGGCCTATCTTTTTCACTAACTCGATATCCATAAGCAGGTATTTTATGTTTAAGGCAGGCGCAATTTACTTTTATTTTGTTATTTTCAAATAAAATTTTATTTTCTGTTGCAAAATCTTCAACTTCCACAAAATGCAACGGGAAAGATAATTTGCAAAAACTACTTTTAAGTGCAGAATTTATAAAACTTCGCAACTCAGAAGGACCATAAATTTCAATACCCTTACTATTTCCTGATAAACCTAAGGTAGCCAGAAGTCCAGGCAAACCATAAATATGATCTCCATGCATATGTGTGATAAATATTTTCTTGATTTGTGAAGATTTAATATTGCTTTTCATTATTTGATGTTGCGTTCCTTCACCACAATCAAAAAGCCAAACTTCTGATGATTGTGATAATTTAAGTGCTAGGGAAGAAACATTTCTCGTTAAGGATGGGACTCCTGAGCTTGTTCCTAAGAAGGTGATATTCACTTATTTATGATATTTTTATTTTTATATCTGGATTAAATCTAAACTTTTAGTCAAACTTAGGCAAATTGAGCATTTGTTTTTTAAACAAAGTGATACTTAAATTTAAAAATAATTATAGTAAATGTTGCCTGATTACCATTTTATTTATTTGTGTTTTTCAGAGTCAAAGTGTTTTTGCATCTAGAGAGCCAAGAATTAGAGTTTTGATATCAAAAAATAACAATTTAAGGATTAGATCAGATAGATCAATTCCTTTAATCATAGAGGGGGAATTTTTTTCAAGTAAAAAAATAAAAGGCTTAACTTTGAAAAATGAGAAAAATAGAAAAATTTTATATTTTGATAAAAATAAACAAAAAAAATATGACTTAAAAAATAATCAACAATTTCAAATTAGATCTTTTGATGGAAGAGGTATATGGGTAGGTCAGAAAAGATTTTCTGGTAAGCTTAATCTCTTCGTACTTGATTCTGAAATATTAGTAGTGAATGTTTTAGGAATAGAAAAATACTTAAGTAGTGTAGTGGGCTCAGAGATGCCAACAAAATGGCCTATTGAAGCATTAAAAGCACAAGCAATTGCCTCAAGAACTTATGCTTTAAAGCATAAGGGAAATAATTTATTTGATATAGATTCAACCCAGAAAAACCAAGTCTATAATGGGCTGGAGTCCAGAACTTATAAAACTATCAGAGCCGTTAAAAGTACTAGATCTTTAGTTTTGACGTATAAAAATAAATTAATTAATGCTTTGTTTCATAGTAGCTCAGGTGGAATGACAGAAAATAGTCAAGATGTATGGAAGAATAAATATCCATATTTATCAAGTGTGAAAGATTTTGATAAAAATAATCCAAAATTTAGATGGCAAAAAAAAATTTCGAGTAATGAATTAATAGATTTATTCCCCAAGATTGGAGGTTTAAAAAATATAGAGATACTAGATATTACTAGTACAGGGAGGGTAAAAAATGTAAAACTTATTGGGGTTTATGGTTCTGATCAAATATCTGGGGTTGTTTTAAGAAAAAGATTAGGTCTCAAAAGTAATTTTGTGAGATTTAAATTTTTTGAGGAAGAATTAAACAATAAATTTCCTTCAAAAAAAGGTTTGATAGTTTTTGGTCAGGGATCAGGTCATGGAGTAGGAATGAGTCAATGGGGTGCTAAATATCTGGCGTCTAGAGGCCAAAAAGCTGAAAGAATATTAAAGTATTTTTATAGGGGAGTGCAAATTAAACCTTTTAGAAAAGATTACCTATAGAAGTTATTTAGCATTAAGAACTAATTTTGGATTAATGTTAGATTGATCCTTATTTAAGAAGCCAATCCCCAGCAGTATTTGTTTTTTATCTACTACTTTTATGGGTTTTTTATAATCAAAAGACTTACTTTCCTTTAAGTAATTAATATCAACTTTAATTGCTCTTCCTGTTTGCCAAAAATTGATTTGTTCTTCACTACTTAAGACAAATGATGAAATGTGTTTAAGAGCAGAAATTGTTGGGATAATTAAATTTTTTGAGTTTTTTTTTCCTTTTTCTTTTTCGATATCAGATATTTTTATCGAGTTTTGTTCATCAAAGCCACAAGCTGAAATTCTTTTTAGTTGTAGAAGGCAACCTTCGGAATTAAGAATTTCTCCTAAATCTCTTGCAATTGCTCTTATATATGTGCCAGCTGAACATTTGATTTTTATTTCTATGATTCCGTTTATTTTGTCCCATTTCATTAAAGTAAGTTCGCTTATTTTTACTTCTCTTGGGGCCAATTCAAAATTTTCATTCCTAAAAGATTTTTTATAAGCTCGCTCGCCATTGACGAGCACACTTGATACTTTCGGCGGAATTTGTTTAATAATTCCTCTAAATCTATTTAAATATTGATCTAATTTTTCATCACTAATCTTAGGCCAACTTTTTTGATTAATTATGTCTCCATGAATATCATCAGTGTTAGTTCTCATCCCTAATTTAATTTGACCTATGTAAGTTTTACCCTGAGGAAGATATTGAATAAATCTTGTTGCACTTCCTACAGCGATTGGTAATGTTCCAATAACTTCTGGGTCAAGAGTTCCTGTGTGCCCAACCTTTTTTGTATTTAGTAACTTCCTTATTTGCTTGACACAATCATGAGACGTACAGCCTTTTTCTTTATTAATTACTAAGAATCCATCTTTAGTTTCCATTTTTAATATTAAGAATTCTTTGAGAAAGATTTATGCCCATTCTATGATTTTGTTATTGGAAATTTATAGTAAGAAATTGAAAAACAATAATTTCATTTTAAAAGAGTTTTTAGACAATGCTTTTAATTTGAAATCACATTTAATGGAATACTTATCTATTAGGGAATGTGATTTAGATGGATTCCTTGCAAATGCAAAAATGAATTTGGCAAATTCACATCCTGGGGATGCTTTGAATGAAGTTTCAGATTTTTATACTGAGATTGTAGGAGATAGGCATGTAGCTGATTTAGCTGCTTGGCATATCACAAGTAGGGACTACATCGCTGATACTTTAAAACTTCAGCAGAGATTTTCTAGAGATTTAGTTTTGGATTTTGGAGGAGGTATTGGTACGCATGCCTTAGCTAACGCTATGTCTTCAAAAGTTGAGCATGTTTTTTTTGTAGATATTAATCAAACAAATAGAAATTTTGTTGAATACAGGGCTAAGAAATTAGGAGTCGAAAAAAAAATTTCTTTTTGCAAGACAATTCAAGATACACAACTATTGAAATTTGATACGATAATTTGTCTTGATGTTTTGGAACATCTTGCAGATCCAGCCTCTCAAATTATTACTTTCAATGAGATTATGGATAGCAATTCTATTGCTCTATTCAATTGGTATTTTTACAAAGGAGATGATAATGAATATCCGTTTCATATCGACGATAGTCAAATTGTTGAAAAGTTTTTTGAGACTCTTCAATTAAATTTTTTAGAAGTATTTCATCCTATTCTTATAACTACAAGAGCTTATAAAAAAGTTAGATAACTATATTGACTCTTTTTCTATTTCTTAAATTTCTTTTGATGCTTTCAAAACTTACCGTTCCTTCTTTTAGTGCAAAAAGAGTATCGTCTTTACCTTTCCCGACATTGATCCCAGGCAAAAAGGATGTACCTCTTTGGCGAATGAGAATTGATCCAGCAGTTACTTTTTCTCCTCCATAAGCTTTAACACCCAATCTTTTAGAGTTTGAATCTCGACCATTTCTAGTAGAGCCTGTTCCTTTTTTATGTGCCATTAGAAATGTTTAATTTGTAGATTTTTCGGATTTTGGTTTAGTTTCCTTTTTGACAGTTTCTTTTTTTGAAGAAGACTTAGGAGCGCCTTTACCTATTGATATAGATCTTACCATAACTCTTGTAAGTTCTTGTCTATGTCCCATTTTTCTTCTTGTCTTTTTTTTCGGACGCATTTTGTATACAAGAATTTTCTTATCTCTTTTATGGGAGACTACTTCTAATTCAATTTTTGCATCCTTAACGTAAGGTTTTCCAACAGTAATAGAATCTTTGTCTTTTAAAAGTAAAACTTTTTCTAGTGTTATCTTATCTTTCTCTTTTGCATTTAACCTATCTATGTCATAGTATCTATTAACTTCGAACCAAAATTGTTGACCTGAAGTTTCCGCTATTGCATACAACTCATTACTTTCAGAAGAATTGTTTGAGGATTTTTTAGAATTTGTCATATCTTAAAGACGCTACTAGGCTCAAATTAATAATTTGATTAAGCCTAATAAGCAATCATAATTGTTTGTTTATTTTCTTATTTTGTAGTGTAATAAGTCAAGGGTTGTTTTAAATCTTTTATATCAATTCAGGAACTATAAAACTATGGCAGCAAGGAAAACATATATTTTAAAGCTCTATGTTGCTGGAAATACTCCTAATTCGATGAGAGCTTTAAATACCTTAAGAGAAATTTTAGATAATGAATTCAAAGGAGTTTATGCTTTGAAGGTTATCGATGTACTTAAGCAACCACAACTTGCAGAAGAAGATAAAATTTTAGCCACTCCAACTTTAGCTAAAATTTTACCGCCACCAGTTAGAAAAATAATAGGTGATCTTTCAGATAGAGAGAAAGTTTTAATTGGTTTAGATCTACTTTTTGATGAATTAACTGAAACTGAATATAGTGGAGATAAATAATATATATAAAACTTTTAAAATTAAAAATTAATTTTATTTTTCTTTAATTAGCACAAAACTATGAATGATAAGAAATTTGGCAAATCAAATAAAATGCAAGTACAAAAATTACCAACTGGAATTGAAGGTTTTGATGATGTTTGTCGGGGTGGATTGCCTGTATCTCGAAGCACACTCGTTAGTGGTACCTCAGGAACTGGTAAAACTGTTTTTTCTCTTCAATATTTACACCATGGAGTTTGTAATTTTGATGAGCCTGGAATCTTCATAACATTTGAGGAATCACCTTTAGATATTATTAGAAATGCTGCAAGTTTTGGTTGGGATTTACAAGAATTAATTGATCAAAATAAACTTTTTATTTTGGACGCATCTCCTGATCCTGATGGTCAGGATGTGGCGGGGAACTTTGACTTGTCCGGTCTTATTGAGAGAATTAGTTATGCAATTAGAAAATATAAAGCTAAAAGAGTTGCAATAGATTCAATAACTGCTGTCTTTCAACAGTATGATGCTATTTACGTTGTTAGAAGGGAAATATTTAGATTGATAGCAAGATTAAAAGAAATAGGTGTGACAACTGTTATGACTACTGAAAGAGTGGATGATTACGGACCAATTGCTAGATATGGTGTAGAAGAATTTGTATCTGATAATGTTGTCTTATTAAGAAATGTTCTTGAGTCAGAGAAGAGAAGAAGAACTCTAGAAGTTCTGAAGTTAAGAGGTACTGTACATATGAAAGGTGAATATCCATTTACTATGGGAATGGATGGAATAAGCGTCTTTGCTCTAGGAGCAATGAGATTAACGCAGAGATCATCAAATATTAGGATTAGCTCTGGAGTTAAAGATCTCGATGATATGTGTGGTGGAGGATATTTTCAAGATTCCATAATTCTCGCTACTGGAGCTACTGGTACAGGCAAAACAATGCTTGTATCAAAATTTGTTGAAGATGCTTATAACAATAATGAAAGAGCAATACTTTTTGCATATGAAGAATCTAGGGCTCAGTTGCTTAGGAATGCGACTAGTTGGGGTATAGATTTTGAAAAAATGGAAAGTGATGGGTTATTGAAAATTATTTGTGCATATCCTGAATCAACTGGTTTAGAAGATCACTTACAAATTATAAAAACGCAAATTAATCAGTTTAAACCAAAAAGAATGGCAATTGATTCTTTATCTGCATTAGCCAGAGGCGTAAGTTTGAATGCATTTAGACAGTTTGTAATTGCAGTTACTGGTTATACAAAGCAAGAAGAGATAGCAGGCTTTTTTACCAATACGGCAGAAGAATTTATGGGAAGCCACTCTATAACTGATTCTCATATTTCAACAATTACAGACACGATATTGTTGCTTCAATATGTAGAAATAAAAGGTGAGATGGCGCGAGCTTTAAATGTTTTTAAAATGCGGGGATCATGGCATGATAAACGAATAAGAGAATTTATTATTACGAATAGTGGACCAGAAATAAAAGATTCTTTTTCAAATTTTGAACAAATATTTAGTGGTGCCCCTCACAGAGTTGTACCTGATCAAAATGTTCAAAATGTTTTTAAAGGATTAGAAAATAATTAGATAACTTCTCCAATTTCAGAACCTGAAAACGCATCTGAATTATTAATAGATTTTGTCAATAATTCATCTTTATCTGATTGTGCTAAGGCTAAGTCAAACCAGAAAGTTGTTCCTACTCCTAATTCACTAGCCATACGAATTTCCCCACCATGTTTTTCAATTATTCCTCTCACTATAGATAAACCTAAACCGGTACCTTGCTCAGTATGAACCGAATTCTCTACTCTATAAAAACGATCAAATATCTTTTCTTGATCAGATTGAGATATTCCTGATCCAGTATCAGCAATCTCAATTCTTACTTTTGGAAGTGGTGAAACCAATTCGCATTGAGGGGCTGCATCATTTTTAATAATTGGAGGAAAAGCAGGGCAGGAATCTGGCCAAGTATAAGCTCTTATAATTAGGGAGCTGTTTTTCGGACTAAATTTCAATCCATTACCAAGCAAATTATCAAAAACCTGTAGAAGTAAATCAAAATTTCCAAGAATTAGGGGAATAGTTTCCTCTATATCATGAGCTAATGAAACATTTTTTTCTGTAGCATTAAGTCTATAATTTCTCAGAGTTTGTTCTATTGCAGGTTTTATATCCATTTGCTCTAGTTGAATAATTTTCCCAGACTCCAATCTTGATAAATCTAAAACATCATTTACAAGTCTTGTTAATCTATCAGTCTCTGAATTTGCAATTCCCAAAAATTCTATTTGTTCTTCATCAGAAAGCTGATCTTTTAAATCATGTAAAGTCTCTACATAACTTTTGATATTAAAAAGTGGTGTCCTTAATTCGTGCGAAACATTGCTAATAAATCTATTTTGTGCCGCGTTAAGTTCAACTTCTCTAGTTAAATCTTGGATTGTCACTGCAATTCCTTTTAATTCAACTTTGTTTGTGTCTAAAACTGATTGCAAGACAATTCTCAAGGTTCTTGCTGGTTCTCCTAAACTGAATCTTAAATCGTCCTTTTCCTTTTCCCTGTTTAAGATACATTCAATATTCGTATGTAAGTCGTTAGATAAAATTTCGGGAATTTCATTTAAAAAATCTTTACCCTCTAAGGATCTCCCTTCCCAACGAAATAGTCTCTTCGCTGTTGGATTAGTAAGTACAATCTTGCCTTGTGAGTCCAATAATATGGCACCATCGGCCATGGTAGCTATTAGGGATTGCTGCTTGATTTGCGCCGCTTTTAGTTCTTCTATATTAGCTTCGTCATAATTTTCTAGCTGTGTGGCCATTCGGTTAAATCCATTTAAGAGTTCTCCTAGATCTCCTGTCATGGGTAAAGAAATTCTGGATTTGAAATTTCCTCTCGAAATTTCTCTAACACCTCTTACTAACTCTCTGACGGGTCTTGTAATAGTAAGTGCATTAAATACAGCTCCAAGTATTACCAAAACCCAAATAGAGATAAATACTGCAATGGTTACTTCTCTAGTTAAGGCAGCACTGGCTAGTGCTTTTTTATTAGGGGTGACTCCCAAAGCTAAAGTTCCAAGATATTTGCCTTTCCATAACATCGGGACAAATACATCTGTTACTTGACCTTGAGGTGTCGCATGCTGCCTGACTAATGGGAATTGTGGCCTCTTCTTTAATTCTGAGGGTAGTTTTAGTCTTCTAGTGAGCTGAAACTGACTGTCTGAGCTTGTTGGTGTTGCACTGATCGGTATTCCAAGTTGAACAATATCTTCATCATCAGTAAAGAATATATAACGCAGGTTTCGACTTGATCTCCAAAACTTTTCAGCTACATTTGAAATTTCTTTCTTTTGGTTATTAGCGACTAATTCTGTAACATTCCCAGATAACAATAAGCCAAGATCTCGTGCATATCTTGTATCGTTCATTCCTGCATCTCTTTGAATACTATTTAGTGCAAAAAAAGTTATTCCTGTCATTAGTAGGCTTACGACAAGAGTGGCTATAGCTAACAACTTTGTTCTTAAACTGAACCCACTCCACCATGCGAGAAGTCCATTAATCCAATAGTTATTATTCATATCTTCATCGTCAGTGATGTTATGTTTTCTACTTCCTCGATTATTGGTATCCACCATAAGCTTAATTTTTCTTAGAAAAGTTTTTTCTGACTTGATGACCTATATCATTTCTAAAATAAATACCCTCAAAATGAATTTTTTTTAAATTTTTGTATGCTTTTTCAAAAACCATATCGAAATCTTTATCTTGACAGACAATACTTAAGACTCTTCCTCCATCAGTTAATAATTTCCCATTTTCGCTTAAAGAAGTACCTGAGTCGAAAATTTGGCAATCATTTGAGTCAATATTACCTATATTTATTTGAAAGCCAACTTTATATTCGTGAGGATAACCTTTGGAGGTAGCTATTACGCAACCACTAACCTTATCAGAATTATTAATTTTTTCATCACCAGTTAAAGTTCCCATTGAGCATTTTTCTAAAAGAAATACAAAATTTTGATCCATTAATGGCATTATTGTTTGGCATTCTGGATCACCAAATCTGCAATTATATTCTATAACTTTGGGCCCTGATTCTGTGATCATTAACCCAAAGTAAATTACTCCTCTATAGTCAATATTTCTTTTATTTAATTCATTTATTGTAGGTTCAATTATCTCGACGATAATTCTATCAAGGTAATCTTTTGTTAATAATGGGGCAGGAGAATAAGCTCCCATACCTCCTGTATTTGGACCTTTATCTTTTTCATTAAGTCTTTTGTGATCTTGGGCGGTTGGAAGTAATGTGTATCTCTTCCCATCGCATAAAGCAAAAACTGAAACTTCTGGCCCTTGAATTTTTTCTTCTAAAACAACTACATCCCCAGATTTACCAAATTTACCATTGAAAATTAACTCTGCGGCTTTAAAGCATTCATTTTTTGAATTAGGAATAAAAACACCCTTACCTGAAGCTAGACCATCAGCTTTTACCACCAGTGGAAACGGTGATGCGTTGATAATTTTTTTAGCTTCTTCAAGAGAATTGACTTTCCAAAAGTTTGCAGTTGGAATATTTGCATCTTGCATAAATTCCTTTGCCCAAGATTTGCTAAACTCTAATTTTGCTCCATCTTTATTAGGACCAAATACTTTAAAATCTTTTTCTCGAAGAAAATCAGCTAATCCACTTGCTAGAGGTATCTCTGGTCCAATTACAACTAAATCTATCTTAAAGGAATGAAGTTTTTGGATTAGTTCATTTTTATTATCTATATCAATTTTTATTCTTTCGCATTTATTTATTCTTTCTGATCCAGCGTTACCAGGCATTAAATAAACTTTCTTAACTAATTCATTTTTTTGAATAGCCCAAGCCAAAGAGTTTTCTCGCCCGCCATTTCCGATTATTAAGACGTTTTCTAATCTAATAAAGCTCCTGGAACTTGGTGAATGAATTCCCATATATTTGTTTTTTAAGGTTATGAGGTTTCGATGAATAATCAGTTAAAATAAAATAAAATCATTTGAAGTTGATCTTTAATAATCATGTTAATTACAAAAAGTACTTTAGGAATTATAAAGAGGTTTTAAATTAATGAACAATAAATATGAATTGATTTATGAAGGCAAAGCAAAAAAAATATTTTCTCATGATGATGTACATAAAGTAAAAATTGAATTTAAAGATGATGCTACAGCTTTTAATGCGTTAAAAAAAGAAAAATTTGAAGGCAAAGGCAAACTTAATTGCTTAATAAGTGCAAAAATTTTTGAGATTCTTATTAAGAAGAATATCCCTACTCATTTTATTGATCTTGAAAATGAAAATACAATGATTGCAAAAAAAATAAACGTAATTCCATTAGAAATTGTTTTAAGAAATATTGCTTATGGTTCTTTATGTAAACAAACTACTATTAAACCTGGAACTTTCCTGTCGAAACCATTAATTGATATTTATCTAAAGAATGATGAACTTAATGATCCCCTTATTACAAAAGATAGAATTGAATTAATGAATATATTAAGCTCTCATGATTTAGAGTTAATAATAACTTTAACTTTAAAAATTAATGAAATCCTGAAAAGTTTTTTTAAAGATATTAAACTGCAACTTGTGGATTTCAAGTTGGAATTTGGTTATGATTATAGGAATAACATTCTTCTCGGGGATGAAATAAGTCCTGATAATTGTAGATTGTGGGATCTAAATCAAAAAAATGATACAATTGTAAGCCTAGATAAAGATAGATTTAGGAATGATTTAGGTGGTCTAATTGAAGCTTATAGTGAAATTCACAGGAGAATAAATGATTTTCATTAATCTAATTGAATAAATAATGTCTTATTTATCTTGATCAAAATTACTATGCAAAAACATTTTTTAAAATTTGGAAAGGTTTTCACAAATGTTGCCTGTTCACCCTTGATTTTGATATCAAATAATTCAGAACTTGCTGCAAAGTATTTGCCAAATGACGTTGATCAATCAAAAACAACCTTAGAAATACCAAAAATTAATATTGATTTATCCCAAAGGATTGTTTTAAAAAAAGAGAAGAAATTAATTCTTGCAGAAAATAATAATAATATTAATGAAGAAAGTGTTCTTATCTCAGAAATAATTATCGAAGGTTGGGAAAATCATCCTGAGGGTAGAAAACTTGAATTGGCTGCTTATGACTCTATGACCATAAAGCCTGGAAGTATTGTTGATAATCGAATTTTAAATCGAGACCTAAATGCAATATATGCTAGTGGTTGGTTTTCAGGAGTTAAAATAAAGTCTCAAGAAGGGCCACTAGGGGTGAGGCTAATAGTAAATGTAGTGCCTAATCCAATTTTGAAGAAAGTTGAAATTAAACCCAAAAACTCTGTAATATCTAATGAATACGTAGATGATATTTTTAATAATTATTATGGAACAACTCTTAACTTAAATGAATTTCAAAATAAGATTGATGTAATTAAAAAACGTTATGAAAAAGAGGGTTATTCTTTAGTTAGAATTAATGGCCCCGATAGAATATCTAATGACGGAGTAGTAACATTAAAAGTTTCTGAAGGCATCATATCTGACGTAAAAATAAGATTCCCAGATTCTGATGGTGAATTTGTTATTGATGGAAAACCTAGGAAAGGGAAAACAAAAGACTGGGTTATAAAGAGAGAATTAAAAACACAACCTGGTTCAATATTTAATCGGAAAATTTTAGAAGCTGATATCGGTAGACTTTATGCCACATCATTATTTGATGATGTAAAGGTTTCTCTTGGTCCTGACAATTTAAATCCTGGTCAAGTTATAATTTTTTTAGATTTGAGCGAGCAAAGAACAGGATCATTAACGGGTGGACTAGGTTATAGCAATAGTTCAGGTATCTTCGCCTCAATTGGTTTGCAGGAAACAAATGCACTAGGAAGAGCATGGTCTACAAATTTAAATCTTAATTTCGGAGAATATTCAACTACTTATAATTTTTCATTATCTGATCCATGGATTAAAGGAGATAAACATAAAACATCTTTTAGAACAAATATTTTTTTAAGTAGAGATTATCCACAAGAATTTAAAAGTGAAAATAATGGTAGCATATATGCAGTAGATGATACTAGTGCTACAAGCTCTGATACTTTTTCATCAATAGTTTTAGAAAAAACAGGAGGTGGATTTTCCTTCTCAAGACCATTAAATGGTGGAGATCCTTTTAAGGTTGCTAAGTGGAGAGTTCTTGCAGGAATGAATTTTAAGAAAGTAAAGATGATTGATGGTGATGGGCTCAAAAAACCTTATGGTGATAGGACTCCAACAACAGCAAATGACAATGATATTATCTGTATTGGATTTACTCCAAATGATGGTTCATGCCCTGTAGAAAATACACTAGTGAGTTTTATCGCGAGTACTTCTAGAAATAATTTGAACAATTCCATCAACCCAACTTCAGGAAATAAATTTAGCTTTGGTACCGAACAATTTGTTTCAATGGGGAAAAACTCTCCAACTTTTAATAGAATGAAGGCCTCATATGCTTTTTTTATACCAACAAAATTAATAAATTTAACTAAGGCATGCAAGTCTAGCGATGCTACAAGTGAAGACTGTCCTCAAGCTATTGGATTTCAATTTAAGGCGGGAACTATTATTGGGGAATTGCCTCCTTACGAAGCATTTTGTATGGGAGGAACATCATCTGTTAGAGGTTGGGGATCTTGTGATTTGGCTGTAAGTAAAAGTTTTGTTGAGGGCACAGCAGAGTATAGATTTCCTGTTTGGAGAATGATATCAGGAGCTTTATTCGTCGATGCAGGAACTGATCTAGGCTCTCAAAAGGAAGTTCCTGGAAAACCAGGAAAATTATTGCAGAAATCAGGTTCTGGTTATTCCCTTGGAGGAGGAGTTGGGGTTAAAACACCAATAGGTCCATTAAGATTAGATGTTGCTAGCAAGGACCTAAGTGGAGATTGGAGATATACACTTGGAGTTGGATGGAAGTTTTAAGTGTTTTCTTGGCCTGCTAATTATGATTCTTGCTATACCTTGGCTGGTAATATCTCCAGAGAGGGTATAGGTCTACACAGTGGTGAAAAAACAAAAGTTACTATTTCTCCTTATGACAAAGAAGGATATTATGTCTCTTTTAAGGACAAACCTAATGAGATTTTTAAGTTAACTCAAGATTTAATTGGAAGTACGATGCTTTGTACGGCTGTTAAATTAGGGGGGAGAAATTTGTATACTATCGAACATTTATTATCTTCGATGGCAGGGTGTGGGTTAAGTTTTATACATATTCAAGTTGATGGGAAAGAGATTCCTCTTTTAGATGGATCGTCAATCCAGTGGGTTAGAGATTTTGAAAAAGTTGGGATAAAAAAAGCACCTAGACCTGATAATTTCTTTCGAGAGATAAATAAATCAATAATTTTAAATAAAGAAGGCTCAGTTATAGCAGCAACGCCTTGTGAAAGAACTACCATAATATCGACTATAAGTTTTTCCTATAAAGCAATCGGAAATCAAACTTTTGTGATTGATTTAAATCCAAAAAGTTTTGTTGAAATGATTGCTCCTGCAAGAACATTTGGGTTTAAAGATCAATTTCAAGAGTTAAGTGAACTAGGATTAATAAAAGGCGGAAGTTTGGAAAATGCACTTGTTTGTGATGGTGATAAATGGGTTAATCCACCATTAAGATTTGATAATGAACCAATAAGACATAAAATTTTAGACCTAATTGGGGACTTGGCTTTGGTAGGGTTACCTAAGGCTCAAATTTTAGTTTATAAAGGATCACATTCTTTAAATGCTTTATTGGCCCAATCGCTAAAAAATTAAATTTATCTTTATTTGTTTTGGAAAAGAAATTATCCAGTGAAAATAATCAACTTTCCTCTGAGCACATACTAGGTTTGTTACCTCACAGATATCCTTTTGCTCTTGTGGACAAAGTCATAGAGCATATTCCTGGGGAGAGAGCTGTTGCAGTAAAAAATGTAACTATAAATGAACCTCAATTTCAGGGACACTTTCCTGAGAGGCCTTTGATGCCTGGGGTTCTCATTGTTGAATCAATGGCTCAAGTTGGTGGCATAATTGTAACGCAAATGCCCGATCTTCCTAAAGGACTTTTCGTCTTTGCTGGAATCAATAATGTAAAGTTTAGAAAACCAGTTGTGCCAGGAGATCAATTGATAATTTCTTGTGAGTTATTGTCCATTAAAAGACAAAGATTCGGTAAGGTTAAAGGTGAGGCACGTGTTGATGGGAAGTTAGTTTGTGCTGGAGAGTTAATGTTTTCATTAGTTGATTAGGGATATGGATAATAAAAATACTGAATTAAACTCAAGCTTTAGTGGTGTAAAAGTTCACCCAAATGCTTTTGTTGATCCAAGTGCAGAATTACATGATGGCGTAATTATTTCTCAAGGGGCTTTTGTAGGTCCTGATGTGACAATTGGGAAGGGAACCGAAATAGGACCGAATGCTGTTATTTCAGGTAGAACTCAAATTGGTGTAAACAACAAGGTTTTCCCAAGTGTTTTTATAGGTCTTGATCCCCAGGATCTAAAATATAAAGGGGCTCCTACTGAAGTTATTATTGGCGACGATAATACTTTCAGAGAATGTGTAACTATTAATAAAGCAACTGATGAAGGCGAAAAAACTATTATTGGTAATAATAATTTGTTGATGGCTTACACTCACATTGGCCATAATTGTGAACTTGGGAATAGGATAGTTTTATCAAATAGTGTCCAAGTTGCGGGCCATGTAAAGATTGAAGATAAAGCTATTATTGGTGGTTGTTTAGGTATCCATCAATTTGTACATATTGGATATTTAGCAATGATTGGAGGAATGACTAGAGTAGATAGAGATGTACCTCCTTTTTGTTTGGCCGAAGGGCATCCAGGAAGATTGAGAGGTTTGAATAGGATTGGGATTAAGAGAAGTGGTTTAATGGAAAATAAAAATTTTGACTTAAAATTACTTCAAAGTACTTGGAATCTACTTTTTAAATCTAATGATTCGATTTCAAATTCATTAGAAAAAGTAATGACAGGAGAATTAGATATTTCATCTTCAAAATTATGTAATTTTTTAAAAGAGTCAATATCTAAAGAAAGGCGGGGACCAATGCCTATAGTGAATTTATGAATAAAAAGATATTTATAAGCACTGGAGAAGTCTCTGGTGATTTGCACGGAAGTTTGTTATCAAAAGCATTATTAGAGGAAGCTGAAAAAGAATCCATAGATTTAGAAATTTGCGGATTAGGTGGGGAAATGATGAAGAAAGAAGGTGTAAAAATTCTTCAAGATACCACATCAATAAGTGCAATAGGGATTTGGGAGGCTTTACCTCTTATTCTTCCAACAATAAGAATTCAAAAAAGGTTCTTTAAATTACTAAAAAAATATCCTCCAGATTGCTTAATTTTGATTGACTATATGGGACCCAATATAAAAATTGGAACTAAATTAAAAAGATCGAAGACTAAAATTCCTATTTTTTACTATATTGCTCCTCAAGAGTGGGCTTGGAGGGTTGGCAATAATACTACGACAAATCTAATAAAATTCTCTGATAAAATTTTTGCGATTTTCAAGAGAGAAGCAGCTTTTTACAAAAAGAGAGGCGGAAATGTTTTTTGGGTTGGACATCCAATGATTGATTCGACAAAAAAACTTCCTCTAAAGAAAGATGCTAGAACTATTTTGAACCTACGCTCTGATCAAAACATCTTACTTTTGATGCCCGCATCAAGACCTCAAGAATTACGATACATATTACCTACTTTTATGAGAGCGGCAAAAAAATTACAACAAAAATATCCAAGTTTAGTTGTCTATATACCTTCCTGTCGCGATGCTTTTGATGAAATATTTAAAAAAGGCTTAAGCAAATATCAAGTTAAAGGACTTGTGATTTCTCAAAAAGATAGTGCAAAATTAAAGCCTTATATTTATTCACTCACTAAAATTGCTTTTTGTAAATCTGGGACAGTTAATATGGAATTAGCTTTATATGGAGTCCCCCAGATTGTTGGTTACAGAGTAAGTAGGATAACAGCTTTTATTGCTAAAAAAATTCTCAATTTCAAAGTAAGATTTATTTCCCCTGTAAATTTGTTAGTTAATAAATTAATAATCCCTGAGTTTATACAGAGAGAGTTTAATGAAAAGAAAATCTTCTACAAATCTTGTAGGATTCTTGAGGGAAAGTCAGAAAAAATAAAAATAAAAAAAGGTTATGCTTTTTTAAAAAAAGAATTAGGTGAAGAGGGCGTAGTCCAGAGAGCTGCAAAAGAGATTATTAATTCTATTATTTGAACTTTAAAAAAAATGAAATATTTTTTACCTCTAATAATTGCTATTTCAATATTTATTAACCCTCTAAACACTTTTGCAGAGGAGTTGATTCTTGCAGGAGGTTGTTTTTGGTGTTTAGAGCATGATTTAGAGTCATTAAAGGGGGTGAATTTTGTGCAAAGTGGGTACTCAGGTGGAGATTTGCAAAATCCTACATACGAAAATCATGAAGGACATCAGGAAGTGGTTTTGGTTGACTATGATTCCCAATTGGTAACTTTACCCGAGATACTTAAGCTCTATTTCAGAAATATTGATCCTCTGGACGGCAAGGGTCAATTTTGTGATCGTGGAGATTCATATAGGCCAGTGATCTTTTTCAAAGATACAACTGAGGAAAGTGATTCCATAAATGCAATTGTTTCCGCCTCAAATGAATTGCATGTGCCATTAGAAAAAATATCTGTAGAACTAAAATCAAAAGGTCAATTTTGGTTGGCTGAAGAATATCATCAGGATTTTGCTGAGAGAAATGAATTAAAATATAAGTTCTATAGATTCTCATGTGGGAGAGATCAGAGGTTGGATAAATTATGGGGTGATAACGCTAGATCAACAAATCATTGGAATGAATGATTTAAATATAGTTATTTATTTTTAATCCATTGAACAAGAGTTTTAACTCCAAAACCGGTTGCACCTGATGGGTTAATTCCCTTATTCTTGTCAGTCCAACAAGTCCCAGCAATATCAATATGAGCCCATTTAATCTCTTTATCAAAGAATTCCTCTAAAAACAAAGCAGCAGTTATTGACCCACCTGCTCTAGGACCTGTATTTTTCATGTCAGCTATATGAGACTTTAACCCTTCTTTATAAGATTTTTGTAAAGGCATTTGCCATAATTCCTCTCCAGCTTGGGCTGATGCAGCTTTTAGGTCATTTGCTAGATCATCATCATTGCTCCAGAATCCAGCTACATCATTCCCTAATGCAACGACAATAGCTCCTGTTAAAGTTGCGAGATCAATTATTGAATCTGGTTTTAAATTTGATGCGTAAGTTAAAGCATCAGCTAATGTGAGTCTACCTTCTGCATCAGTGTTATTTATTTCAATTGTCTTATTATTAGATGCCTTAACTACATCTCCAGGATGTACTGCAGATCCATTTATCATGTTTTCGCAAGATGCCACAATAAAATGAATTTCTAATCCCTTTGGTTTTATTGCTCCAAGTGCTTTTGCTGCTCCTAAAACCGCAGCACTGCCGCCCATATCATATTTCATCATTTCAATTTGAGAGGCTCCTACTTTCAAATTGTATCCTCCAGAATCAAAGGTTAAACCCTTCCCAACAAGCGCAATCTTTTCTTTTATAGGTCCCTCTGACTTTAAAGTAAGATGTATAAATTTAGGATCTAGATCAGAACCTTTTGCTACAGCTAAATATGCACCCATTCCTAAATCTTCACAATCTTTTGCCTCTAAAATTTTTACTTCCAAACCATGATCTTTAGCTATTTGCGAAGCTTGTATAGACATTTCCTGAGGCGTAAGACTATTGGGAGGGGCGGCTACAAGTCTTCTAGCTAGTTCTACACCTTCACATATTTGTGCGGTCTCTCCAAAGCTAATATTCTCAAATTCCTTTAAATTCAAAAACTCTATTTCTTTAAGAATTTTCTTTTCATCTTTTTTCTTATTGAATCTATTGTCCTTATAGGCAGATAATCTGGCTGACTCTGCTAATTGATTTATTTCTAGTTGTGAATTTATTAATTCCCAAGGTAGCAAGATGCTGATTTTTTCAATTTTATCAACAGTTTTCCTAACTAGATTTCCTATAGAATTTTCTATATCACTTTTATTTAGGTCTTTTGATTTGCCAAGACCAACTAAGATTAAAGTTTCTAATTTTTGATCTAAAAATTCAAAGCTTAAAGTTTTTCCTTTTTCTCCTTTAAATTGTTTTTGAGTAACTTTTTTTAGTAATAATTTTGGGTCAATAACAAATTTTATGTTTTCAAGTTGGCTTGCAATTTCTTCCTCTAAAACTCCAAAAATTAATGAAGCACCATGCCAGTTATCTAGATTTTTTTGGAATGTGGAAAATTGCATTTTTAAAATGGATTTAATTAACTTTTAGTTGTTTGTGAAAGTAGTTGCCCACCTATCTCGAGTTTCTTTATTGAAAGGTGGTAACCATAAATATATCAGTTGCTGTTCTAATTTACGTCTTAATTTTACTTCTTTAGGTACATCTAAGAAGAAACGAATATCTTGGTGACTTGAGAGTTTGTTATGAGCTAGGGCTTCTTTATAGTTCATGAGGTAATTTTTACAGTCATGTTCTCCCTTCCATCTTTTATTTGCTAAATTTGTTTCTCCTATATAAAGTATTATTTTAGAACTCTCCATCGAGTCAATTACAAAATACATTGCTGGACCATTATGTATATATTGGTTGGTTCTCCAAAAGTTTAAAGATAATGGCTGCAGGGAAAATGGATCAATTTTTATTTCATTGGAAATTTTATTTATAGGAAGACTTGTTTGGTGCAAAGATTTATTGTGATTATCTTTTGAAATTTTGAATTGGTGATTATATATTCTATTTCTCCATTCAGTTAGGATTGCACCTTTGATTTTTAGATTATTTGAGTGTTGAAAATTAATTGATGTATTTACATTCGAACCAAATAATTCAAATTGTCTATTTTGGTTTGAAATATTATTTACGTTAAATTTTTCCAATATTTATGAAACATCTCTACTAAATTTAATTCTGAAAAAATATAAATCAAAGAATTATTTATAAACTAAAATTTATTAATGTTCTAATCAATTTAAAAGATTCTTGTTATCTTGTAATTGAGCCTTAATCTTGCGAAGTAAAAAAATAGAAATGGGATTTTTTGAGTCAGATAAAATTAAAGAATTAAAATGAGATTGAGATTAAATAAAATAATATTTTTATTATTATTATTTAATTTTTCTGAAGAAGTATTTAGTGGTATAGAAGATCAATATAAACAACAACAAAAATTTAAATGTACTTCTGAAAATGCGCAATTCAAAGGTGGGTCTAAAGAATTCCCCAGCAGATTTTGTGTCACTGCTGGTGTATTTATTGAATATTGGAACCCACGTTTGCAATATAATTGGAGTGTCTATAGTACAGGAAATGTTAATAAAGAAATAAAATATATACCTTTATCTGGTAGTCCGAGCATAGAAATACACAAAATTGAAGGGGATCAATTTGTTAAATATTCATGCAAGAGTGATACAAATCCTGATAATTATAATTGCAACTCCTTAGTTAGAAAAGAAATTCTTGGAATTAGAAGATAAAAAAACTAAAATCTAATTCAGAAATTAATTTAGATAAATCTTTGTGTTTAAAAAATTTAGGTAGTATTTTCTACCTTTCAATTATTGGTAAAATATATTAGTTTAGGACAACATGAGTGCAACTTCACTTCAAATCCTTTGGTATCAGGAACTGAAAAACAAGAAAAGTTGTACCGCACCAACTTTATTATTCAATGATGCAAAATCATCAAGTCAGTTATAATAATAGTTCTCAGAGATTAGACGGAGGATTATAATCATGGGATTCTTCGAGTCAGACATCGTTCAAGAAGAAGCTAAAAAGCTTTTTACAGATTACCAAGAACTTATGAAACTTGGTTCTGATTATGGAAAATTTGATAGAGAAGGGAAAAAAATGTTTATAAAAAAAATGGAATCTCTTATGGATCGTTATAAGGTTTTTATGAAGAGATTTGAATTGTCTGAAGATTTTCAAGCAAAAATGACAGTAGAACAATTAAAGACACAGTTAAGTCAATTTGGGATTACTCCTGATCAAATGTTCGATCAAATGAATAAAACTTTAATAAGAATGAAGGATGAACTTGATAAAACTTCTTAAATTTAAATGTTAAAGCTTCATGTCAGATAATTTAATATTGCCATCATGGCTCTCAAGAGGAATAGAAGAATATTTTCCAATTAAGGGAACAGATCAAACCTTTTCGGAGATAATAGATCATGCGAAAAAAAATAATAGAAAATTAAGGGTTAAACTCGGGATCGATCCAACTGGAACAGATATTCATCTTGGTCACAGCATATTGTTTAAAAAACTTAGGGCATTCCAAGATAATGGACATATCGCAGTTTTAATCATTGGAGATTTTACTGCTCAAATTGGGGACCCAACCGGAAAAAACAAAACAAGAGTTCAGTTATCGGAAAAACAAGTTAAGGATAATGCAAAAACATACTTAACCCAACTAGGGATGGGAAAGCCAGCTAACGAATCTATTTTAGATTTTGATTCAAAAGATAGAATAGAAATTAGATATAACAGTGAATGGTTAAAAGGATTAAATCTCAATTCGATAATTGAATTAATGGGGAGTGCAACAGTTAGTCAAATGCTAGCTAAGGAGGAATTTAATAAAAGGTACACTTCGCAAGTTCCAATTGCTTTGCATGAATTCTTATATCCACTATTACAAGGTTACGATTCAGTAGTTGTTCAATCAGATATTGAGCTTGGAGGTACAGATCAGAAATTTAATATTGCAATAGGAAGAGATCTTCAAAGGCATTTTAAACAAGACCCTCAATTTGGTGTTTTGCTACCAATTTTGACCGGTTTAGATGGAATTAAGAAGATGAGTAAATCTGAATTTAACACAGTCGGCTTGACTGAAGATCCTCTTTCAATGTATTCAAAATTAGAAAAAGTACCCGATAATATAATACCTACCTATTTTGAATTACTTACTGAATTAGATTTAAGTTTTCTTGAAAACGCAAATCCTCGTAAATTACAGAGAAGAATGGCTTTAGAAGTTACTACTTTATTCCATGGGGCTGAAGAAGCATTGAATGCGCAATCAAACTGCGAAAAATTATTCCTTGGACATAAAGAAAAAGTTGGAGAAATACCAGAGATTTCTTTAAAAGAAGTAGTTTTCCCAGTAAAGTTTTTTTATCTGTTAAGTGCTCTAAAACTTTTCAAATCTAGCAGCGAATCCAAAAGATCTATTAAAGGTGGGGGTGTAAAAATTGATAGTCAGAAAGTAATAAATCCTGATTTAGTCTTTAATTCAAAAAATGATTTGGAAGGAAAAATTTTGCAAATTGGAAAAAAAATAATTAAGAGGTTTGAAAACTGAATATTGATGAATAACAGATTTAATTCAGAAGATAAAATAATATTGGCAATTGATGGATTAGATTTAATTCAAGCAAAATTACTTCTGGAAAAATGTCCTAATATTAAGTGGGTAAAAGTTGGTTTAGAGCTTTTTGTTAGAGAAGGTCCAAGAGTTATTGAAATATTAAAAGGTTTAAATAAAAAAATTTTTTTAGACTTAAAATTTCATGATATTCCAAATACCATGCGTGCAGCATGTTTCCAAGTTTCAAAATTAGGGATTGATATAATTTCTATTCATGCTTCAGCAGGTCTAAAAGCTCTTAAGGATTCGAAAAAAGCATCTTTAGAAGGGGCTAACTCAGTTAGTGTAAAACCTCCATCTGTTGTAGGAATTACTGTTTTAACAAGCTTTTCTCTTAAAGATTTTCAAACTGATCTTGATAGAAATAATTCAATTGAAGAAAATGTATTGAGACTTGCAAAGTTGTCTTTTGATGCCGGATTAGATGGATGTGTTTGTTCCCCTTGGGAGGTAAAAATGTTGAGATCTATTTATAAGGATAATTTTGAACTTATTACACCAGGTATCAGATTAAATATTGACAATAAAGATGATCAAAATAGAATTATGACTGCCCATGAAGCTATAGATAATGGCGCTTCTAAGTTAGTCATTGGCAGATCAATATCAAAAGCTATAGATCCTAATAAAGCTCTTATAGAAATTTTTAAATCTATTGATTCTGATTAATTTTCGATTCTTCTCCCTTAATTAGTCTTGTTATGTTTGTTCTATGTTTCCAGATTACCAATAATGCCACAATTAAACTTATAAAAAAGTATGAGTGAATTAATTTACCTAGGTAAAAAAACATAAAAAAAGGAAGTAAGATTGCAGCTGAAATACTGGACAAAGAAACATATTTAGTGTTTGTTAGGACTATTAAAAAAATGCCAAGAGATGCGAGTCCAACTTTCCAAGAAAGAGCTAAAAACATACCTAATCCAGTCGCAACAGCTTTCCCTCCTTTACCTCTAAGCCATATTGGCCAAATATGTCCTGAAATAGCGGATATCCCTGCTATTACCTCTATTAATCCTTGATTTGTGTAATATTGAGCAATTTTTACTGCAATAAGGCCTTTCCCAACGTCAATGATAAATACAAAAAGTGCTGGCCATTTCCCAACATTTCTTAAGACATTTGTGGCACCTGTAGATCCAGAACCTTTAGTTCTTAGATCTATATTTTTGAGATATTTTCCAATTAAAAAACCTGTTGGAAGTGATCCTAAAAGATAACTTGTAAAAATTATTAAGATATTCATAAAGGTTAGTTTAGTTCAAGATCATCGTAAATTTCATTATCTGAACCAGCAAATGCAACCCATAATGGGAATTGAAGTATTGGAATTTCAACAGAGGTTTCTGCGGCATCAATGATAATAAATGGCAATTCTTCATTGGCTTCTAATCTATCAGCTCTTTCGATGACACCTTCAGGCCTTTCAAAAAGAACAATCCCACTATTAGGTCCAAAGTCATCCCTTGTGAGACCAAGTGAATCTTGAAGAATCCTTCTCCATTCACCTAGTCGTTCAGGCTGTGAAGCTAAAATAAGAGTCTGAAACTGATCTCCATATAATTCGCCAAGAATAGATATTAACCCCGCTGATAACAAGGCATTTTTTTGTCGAGATCCTCTACTTTCTAGAGAACCTCTTCCGCCCATGTTGAAGAACCAATCATCCATAATTTCTATATCTGATGAATCAAGACTCCTTCTTAATTTCCAAGATTCTGCATAAAAGTCAGGTTGTTCTATGAAACTTGAAAAGCAACTTTTTATAATCTCTTGATCTGGCTTAAATGTTTCAGAAAGAGCAGGAACATTAACTACATTATTTGTGATATTGTTTTGTTTTTTCTCATCAAGGGGAGAAGGCTTTACGATTATTGGTTGAGAAACTAATTCAAGTTTTTCTACGTTTTGTGAAAGATTCTGCAAAGCTCCAGTTAAGTACTCTTGAAAGCCTTTAACTCTTTTAGCAATATTATCTGACTGTCCTTTAAAATTTGACTCAATATCTTTTTCTATTTCATTTTTTTTTGTTTCTAACTCTTTTATTTCTTTTACTAAAGAGTCTTTTTTTATAACTAGATCTCTAAAAATTTCATTAGAGATTTCATCAAAAGATTTATTTGATTTGTCTTTTTTTGGTGTAATTTTTTTATTTTGCATTGTATTTCTATTACTAATTTGTTTGGTTTTATCATCTGAAATTGACTTATCTATAATTAATTCCTTTTCAGGATTATTGTCGGAAATTTCTGTATTGGTCATTTAAATAATTTTGATAATTAGGCAAAGTCTGAATTTTAAGAATTTTTAATTTCCAGGGAGTCAACTTTTTTTATGAGCTCATCTTTTAGTTGCTTTGGATTAAATAAAATTGGTAATAAATGAGGACTGGACTTTTCTCTAAAATAAAAAATACCTGGGATTATAGGGAAAAAGAATTTCCATGATATCCAGTTCTTGAATGGAAAAGTTCTTATCTCTTTCCCTAATTGTAAAACGATAAAATCATCATTTGTTATTTTTATTCTTAAGGTGAATGACTGCAGTAATAAAAAAAAGCTAAAAGAAGCAAAAACTATTGTTGGCAAAGAACCAATATTCAAAAACAAAAGCATAAAACTTAAAACTATTAGAATGATTGGCAACTGAAATGAAGGAGATATTATTACTGGGTCCTCTTTTTTTGATTTAGTATTAAACATAGAATCATCCAAATAAAATTTGCGTTAGTAATACATCCATTAAAGATACAGTAACGAGAGTCATTACAACTGCACCTGTTGTACTTGTTCCAACTTCTTTTGGACCTCCTTGAGTTGTGAGTCCATATCCACAAGCAATGATTGAAATAAGTAATCCGAACACTACAGATTTTATTAACATTGAAGTTAAGTCTGTACTGGTTAAACTCACATTACCTGATCTTACAGATGTCCAAAAAACTATTGGAGGAACTTTATAAAAAACTGTGCTCCAAATTTGTCCACTCCATAAAGCTACTGATAAAAACAAAAGACACTGTATTGGAGACATTATTACCATCGATAGTAACCTTGGGACTACCAAATATTGGACTGGTTCAGTCCTTAACATGGTTATTGCCTCAATTTGTTCTGTGACTTTCATAGTGCCAAGTTGAGCAGCATAGGCAGTGGCAACCTTTCCAGTCATTAAAGTAGCAGTTAGAAGAGGAGCCATTTCTCTTGCCATGCCTACTGCTAATAAACCTCCAATTTCACTTGAAACCCCCATACTTGTAAGTTGTGATGCAACTTGAATATTAAAAACTGTACCTGCGGCAATTCCTGTAATTAATACAATTAATAAACTGCCAGGACCTGACTCCATAAGTTGATCAAAAAGATCATTTTTGGAAATTTTACCCTTAAAGATAAAATTAATTGCTTGCCCGCCAATGATTAAGCTGCTTAGAAGTCTTTTGAAAAAATTTGGGTAATACATATATTTATATTAGTTTGTAATTAATTGTCGATCCCATTTTCTCATGATTAAAATACCAATTATTACCAAAATTGAGGGTATAAACCCAATACATAATCTAATAGTTAATTGTGCTGAGTAGCATTGTTCAATAATATTTAAACCATTTTTATCAACAAAGCATGATTGATAACCAGATAAATACAATAAAAATCCTAATAATTGAACACTAAAAGCGATACCAATCTTCTGAATAAGTACCATCCAAGCAGTATATAATCCTGCTGGTTTCTCTGGGTCTTCGTCTATTGCATCAGGAAGTAGTGACCAAGGGATAAGAAAAGCGGTTGAAGCTCCAATGCCAATAAGACAGATTATGAAAATTAAAAGAATAAAAAGAAATATGTTGCCGGCATTAAGGAATAAACTATCTCCAACTCCTGAAATTTTTGATAATGAAGGTAAAAATAAAGCGGCCGTACATGAAATAATCCACAAAATCGCTCCATAGTTTAAAGCTGAAATCCTGTTCAATTTATTTGATACTCTGGTCCATATTTGTAAACCCACTAAAGCGCTAATTTGGAAAGGTATTGGGATCCACTTCGCAATGTATGCTGGTACATTCAGTACATCCTCTACATAAATTAACGCTACTGTTTGCATCAATTGTAAGGCGCACCAGAGAAGAATATAAAGAGTAATAACTTTTAGAAATTTTTTATTTCTGAAGATCCTTTTGAATTGAAGTGTTATGGCTTCAACTTTTCCTGAAGGCCTTCTTGCTTTTTTTGCGAATGGAGCCAATCCCCAACAAGAAATTAATGTCGCAGCAACTGCAATACATCCGCTTATTTTACCCATTAAAAAATATTCATTATTTGCTGATCCTTCAGAACCCAATACAACTCCAGCAATTATCAAACCAGTTAGTCCTGCAATAATTGAGCCGGTAAATCTAGATGCGTTTAGTCTTGTTCTTATTGCTGTTTTTTCAGAAATTTCAGTAGATAGAGCCGCGAAAGGAAGATTAATACTTGTATAAGCAGTCATTACGATTATAGAAATTATGGCATAGTAAATAGTCTTGGTAAGCACGGAACCAGTGGGTGTCCACCATATCGCAGCTAAAGAGAAACCAAGAGGAACAGATGCTGCTACCATCCAAGGGATTCTAGGCCCCCATCTTGATTTAGTACGATCACTTAACCATCCAATTAACGGATCATTTACTGCATCCCATATCTTTATTAACATCAATAATGAACCTGCAATTATTACTGGTAAACCAGCAGAAATAAAGAATTTGAACAGAAAAAAACCAAATTGCGTAGCGACTAAACCTGTACCTGCATCTCCTAGCCCATAAGAGAACATTAATCTTGTTGTTGATTTAGTAATATTTTTTTTCGAGTGTGAATTTTCCAATCTTTTTACTTTGTTGATTGTTTGATAATGTATTATTGCAAAGGTAATTCTATTACTTAATGCGGGCGTGGTTTAGTGGTAAAACCTCAGCCTTCCAAGCTGAAGATGCGGGTTCGATTCCCGCCGCCCGCTTTTAGAGTAAATTATTTTTTGCACCAAATACTTCTTCTGAAATTATTAATAAAGAGCTTCTGCTCTTTATTGAAACAGATTTTTCATTAATAGTTAAGGGTTCAAAAATCTCAGACATGCTAGTATCAATAACTTTTAACCAATTATATTTACATTTCGGCAAAGGGAAATCGATTCTTTTTGAATATGCATTTAAACCTATCCAGACCAGCGGGTTAGTGATGCCTTTGTTAATGCTAAAGGCAACTGTGTGAGACCAACTACTCCAATCGGGGCTATCTAACTTTGTTCCATGCCAATGATATGTTGGCATATTTTCATTGGTTTGATTATTAGGGAAGAATGATGGATTAAAAATGTTTATAAGTTTTTTTCGGATTTTTATAACGTATTTAAAATATTCTAATAATTCCAAATCTTGTTGACCATGTTCCCAATTCATCCAACCCAATAAATTATTTTGGCACCAAGAATTATTGTTACCGCCTTGTGATCTTCCTATCTCATCACCCATAAGTATCATTGGAACACCTTTAGAGATAAGTAAACTAAGAATAAGATTTTTTTGTTGTCTTTTTCTTAAATCATTAATTAATAAGTTTGTAGTTGGTCCCTCTGTACCATGATTCCAAGAATTGTTATGGTTATCACCATCTCTGTTTTGTTCTCTATTGGCAAAATTATGTTTTCTATTGAAAGTTACTAAATCTTTTAGAGTGAATCCATCATGTGAAGTAATAAAGTTTATTGATTTTGGGAAAATATTATCTTCTTTATAAATAGATGGAGTACCTTTTATTTTATCGCTCATATTCCAAGCTGTATCTTTATCCCCCTTCCAAAATCTCCTCAAGTCATCTCTAAAATGACCATTCCAAGTGAAAGTATTCTTAGATGGGAAATCACCTAATTTATATAAACCACCACAATCCCATGGCTCACTTATGAACTTGATATCGATAAGTTCTGGTTCACATTCTATATCTTCAAAAATTGGAGGATTATCAAGCGGTGAAAGATTTTCTCCTCTTGATAGGGCAATTCCTAAATCAAATCTAAAACCATCAACTCCTAATTCACTCGCCCAACATTTTAATGATTCAATTATTAGTTTTCTAACTAATCCTCTGTTTGCTGCAATAGTATTACCACATCCGGAGACGTCCTGATAATTTTTATCTTTTCCAATAAAGTAATAAAGATTTTCATCTATACCTTTCCAGGATATTGCTGGTCCTTTTGAATCACCTTCGGAAGTGTGATTGTATACAACATCTAAGATGACTTCAATTTCTGATTTATGACATTCCTCTACAAATCTTCTAAATTCCTCTCTATTCTTTTCAGCTGATTCATTCGAAAGATATTCAAAATGTGGAGTAAACCAATTAATTGGACTATAACCCCAAAAATTTTTTAGACCATTTGGGGCATCATTAGGATCAAAACAAAAAATTGGAAGTAATTCAATTGTTGTTATACCCAGTTCTTTGAGATACGGAATTTTTTTTAAAAATTTCTTAAAACAACTTTCATCTTTATCAGTTGTTTCAGTGAAAGCTTTGATATGGAGTTCATAAATAATTGTTTCTTCCCAAGAATGTTTCGGTCTTGGATAATCCTTAAAATTAAATAATTTTCTATCGCAAACAACACTTTTAAGACAAGAATTAGTGTTTTCTTGCGTATTTAATGCATTTTCTCTTTTATAACTTTCCCATCCGGTAATACCCCTTGAACATGGATCAAGTAATACTTTTTTTTCATAGTTATTATTAATTTCATTATTTTTTTGTTTCACTCTAAAAGCATAAATACAACCTTCATATAGATTTTTTATTTCCGCATGCCAGTAAGGACCCTTATTATGAGTCTGATCTAATTTGAATATGCTTTTTGGGGAAATAGAGTCCTCTTTCTCAAACAGTAAGATTTCTACATATTCTGCATTTGTGGCTATTAAGGAAAAATTAACCCCTTGTGAAGTTAGAGAACTCCCTAAAGGAAATGGGTTACCTTTATTGAGATGAATCACTTTCTCTCTATCATTGATTAGTTAAATATTGAGGTAATTTATTTAAATTATTGATATTTGAATAATAGATGCAAAATTAAAAAAAAAACTCAAATTTAAGGCTTCACTAATCAACTTTATTAGATCTTGGAGAGTATTAATTTTCTAATTAATTACAATTTCTTCATCCATCTGCTCAGTGCATAAAACGATTTATAGAGAAAGTTTAATAATGAGAAAACCAGATTTTTCTTGATTTCAAAATACAAATTGTGTTTTTTCATGTGATGAGAAGGAAATATATCTGAAAATTAATAAAACATAATAAATAGCTCAAATTCTTAAATTCACCCCCCTTTGATATTTTCCCTCTTTGCTAAATGTAGTTAGATTTTTAATGCTAAATTCAGTGCTACCAATGCTTTTTGCTGTTCTATAAATGAAGAGGCTATTTTTTATAAATGAAAAAGCACGGCTATAAAAAATAAATAATTTTGCTAAAAATGTCCCTAAAATTTGTATAAAGCTTTGCGCCGCCGGCATTTTCGGTTGCCGTATTTGTATTTGCTCCATATGATATGAAAGTTCAAGGTTTAAAACTGATTTAAATCTTTTTTTTTAACCCTTAGCTTTAATTTAAATTTCAATGAACAAAGCTGATTTAGTAAATCTTGTTGCAGCTCGTACAGAGCTCACAAAAACGGATGTTTCTTTAGTTGTTGATGCAGCTATTGAAACTATTGTTGATTCAGTAGTGGAAGGCAAAAAAGTCTCTTTACTAGGATTTGGTTCTTTTGAACCAAGAGATCGTTCTGCAAGACAGGGATTAAACCCTAAGACAGGCGAAAAAATAGCAATACCCGCTAAAAGAGTTCCAACATTCTCTGCAGGTAAACTTTTTAAGGATAGAGTTCAAGGGTAATCTTTTAAATCTATTTCTCTCTTTAATAAAAAGGTGCTCTTTGTAGGGCATCTTTTTTTTATCGCAATAAAATGCAATTAGCTCAATGTCCAACACTCTTAACAAGGCATCCAAAATTTTAAAATTTTAAGAAGTAATGAAATGTTTAACTATTTTATTCTTGAAATTTTTGTTGTTATCTAATTTTGTTATGGCTGAAACAATACCAACAAAGTCTAAGATTTTAAAACAATCTAGTGATTGTTTTAAAGATTCTCGAACCCAATTATGTAAAGAATTAATTTCTGAAATAGAAAAATTTCAATTAGTAGTATTTGACCAAAATAGATTTAAATGTCAATCAAGTTTATTGGGGCTGCAAACGGAAATTATTGAAGCTTATTTTTTTAATAATTTCTCAAATGAGAGAATTTCATTAATGATCCCATATGTGATTAAAAATTGTTAATTATTAAAATTATTTATTTTTTTGGAATATTATAAATTTGTTATTTAATTTGTAATGGTAAAAGGTTTTTCTGATAATGAAGTTAAGAATAATACTCAAAATACTCAAATAAAAGAAAAAAAAGGCTTAGCTGGTTTTCTTAAAGGCAAGAAATTTACTTACACTTTGCCAGGTAAAAAACAAATTAATATTTTTGGATCAATAGTAATAGGCTTAAATATGATTTTAGTATTGCTGGTCATCCTGTATTTAAAGAATCAAGCATTCCATGACTTTGTATTTAATGTTGGTCGTTAGCTATATTTTTAGATCGAAAAATTTTATTAGATGATATATTTAAATTTTAGAATATCTTATGAAGGTAGTTAATTTAGTTTCTCAAGTATTTTTTTTGTTTATAACTGTTCTATTTTTGATATATTTTCTAACAGGTTATGACTCCGCTTTTGAGGCAGACCAAAATTGTCATTCATATCTTTCAAGTTACGATAACCCATCTGGAAATTATGGTTGTGATCATGATACTGAGACACATCAGTGGATACTTTACGAGTCCAATGAAAGTAAAGAACCAGCAAAAATTATTAAGAAATTTAGGTACAAGTTTTTATAAATCAATTTTCTTATAAAAAAACTTTGCAGATATAATAGAAATAATCGCTGTAACTGTGAAAGTAAGATATTGATATATGCTTCCTTCTAAGTAGATTTTATTTTTATATAGAGGAAAATCGACTAGAGATCCTATAGTGCCCCAAATAATTACCCATACAGATATGTATAAGAAAACTTTTATTGGATTAGATTTTTTTGCTTCCATTTTTAATTAATACCAAAAATTGAAGAAGTAACAGGTCTGCCGCTAAAAACTAACTCGGTTAATATGAGCATTAAGAATCCGATCATTGCTGCTCTACCATTTACAAGTTCAGCACTTCTATTAAATCCAAAAACATTCTTTACTTCATCTCCCTGATTGTCTACCCATTTTGAGTATTCATTATCAGTTGATGATGTATTAGTAAAATCATCATTTTGATTTTCTATTGGAGAGCCGTTTTCTTGCATAGACTTTTAATGATTATACTAGTAATTTTAAAACTATTTTATTATTTAATTAAAGTTGAAATTATAAAAAAAATTAAGACAAAAATTATTATCCATAAAAATTGTAATCTCAAAATTAATTGACAAATTAATTTAATTTTCTCTCCAGTGCAATTATCTCCATTCTCATTGATCATTGGCTTTTCAATAATCTCATTTTTATATTTACTTTTTCCACCCAATTTAATACCAGAAATATAAGCAAATATAGCTTCTGAAATCCCAGCATTAGGCGAATCATATTTTTTACCATCAAGATAGCTTTTTTTTATGATTGATCCATACTCATTAATTTTGGGACTAACTAAAGGTAATGTGATTAAAACTAATCTTGAAGGAACAAAAGTAAAAATATCTTCGACTTTTGCACTGAAAAAACCTAAATATCTAAAATAATCATATTTGTAACCTATCATTGAATCTAAAGTACTTATGGCTTTATAAGAAAAACCAAGTGATAAAGGACCTGGCAGAAAATTTGAAAATTTCATAAAAAAAATTCCAATAAAAATCCAAAATAATGGCCCAAATATTCCATCAACAGAATTTTCGGTAAGACTCTCTGTACTTGATCTCAAAAGATGTTCTAAAGAAGATGAACTTACATCCCTACTTACTATCCTTTGTACCTTCTCTTTGATTATTCTCTTATTTTGGTCATTAATTTCTTCGCGTTCTATTAGCTCTGCAATCTCTTTCACACTTGAAATAAGTCCCTTAGTTGCAATACAACTTGAAAGTCCAAAAAAAATTAGCAATCCACCAAAAAAATTATTTCTTGATTGCACATAACTGAGTTCTATCAATTTACCTAAACCAAAACTCATCCCAATGGTTGATATAGCTACGATTAAACCTCCCCAAAATAATATATTTTTATTTTCCCCAAAATTATTTATGAGGTAATCAGATATTTTTTTTATGTAAAAGCCAATTACTTGGACTGGGTGGATTAAGAATCTTGGATCGCCGATCAATAAATCAAAACCAATCGATCCGAGGAATATTAAAAATAAATTTATTTCAGCCAACTGAACATCGAGCGCAGACCTTTACCTACTTTCTCAATTTCATGTTTTGAGTTCTCTTCTCTTAATTTTGTCATTAAGGGCTTGTTTTTATCGCATTCTTCCACAAAATTCTTAGCGAAAGTTCCATCTTGAATATCTTTTAGAATTTTCTGCATTTCTCTCTTTGTATCACTATTGATAAGTCTTTTACCACTTACATAATCTCCATATTCTGCAGTATTTGAAATTGAATCTCTCATTTGAGATAAACCTCCCTTCACCATTAAATCAACAATAAGTTTGACTTCATGTAAGCATTCGAAGTAAGCAAGTTCGGGCTGATAGCCTGCCTCTACAAGAGTTTCGAAGCCTGATTTGACGAGTTCTGATAATCCTCCGCACAAAACCGCTTGTTCTCCAAACAAATCAGTTTCTGTTTCTTCTTTGAAGTTTGTTTCAAGAATCCCAGCTCTTGTTCCGCCAATCCCTTTAGCGTAAGCCATCGCCAATGATCTTGCATTTCCGGAAGAATCCTGATCTACAGCAAACAATGCTGGAACTCCTTGACCATTCTGATATTCCCAACGAACAGTGTGTCCAGGTCCTTTTGGGGCAATCATTACAACATCCACAAAACTAGGAGGTTTGATAAGTCCGAATCTTATATTGAAGCCATGAGCAAAACTTAATATCTTTCCTTCTTTTAAGTTTGGTTCTATTTCTTTAAGGTAAACATCTTTCTGAAACTCATCTGGGAGGAGAATCATAATCCAGTCTGCTTTTTCGCAAGCTTCAGAAACGCTAAATACTTGTAGACCATCGTTAATAGCTTTGCTTTCAGACTTACTTCCTTTATATAATCCAACAATTACATCCATTCCGCTATCTTTAAGGTTTAGGGCATGTGCATGTCCTTGTGAACCATATCCAATAATCGCTATTGTTTTATTATTTAAAAGACTTAGATCTGCATCTGTGTCGTAAAAGAGTTGGGTCATTAGTTGTAGCTTCTTTGCATTTGATAATTAATATTTTAGACATTAAAGGTGTAAATAAACCAAAAAATTATTAATTTAAAAATTAAAATTAAAATATTTATTTAGAAAATTTAAGACTGATTTGCTTCGCTTGGATGTGAAATTACTCTATCAATTAAGCCATAGTTTTTTGCTTCTTCCGCACTTAGGAAATAATCTCTATCAGTATCCTTTTCAATTTTCTCAAATGATTGGCCTGTCATATCTGCCATAGACATATTTAACATATCTTTAATTCTTAAAATTTCCTTAGCTTCTATTTCAATATCACTTGCTTGACGTTGAGATGTCCCTCCTAAGGGTTGATGAATCATTATTCTGCTGTGAGGCAAAGCAACTCTTTTCCCTTTTGTGCCAGCGGCCAATAGGAACGCTCCCATGGAGGCTGCGAGGCCTACGCATATGGTTACTACATCACTTTTTACATATTTAATAGTGTCATATATAGCCAAGCCAGCAGTTACTGATCCTCCTGGGCTATTTATATACAGATAGATAGGTTTGGAATTATCATCAGAATCTAAATAAAGCATTTGTGCAACAAGGCTATTAGCAATACCATCATTTACTTCTTGTCCAAGAAAAAGAATTCTTTCAACACCTAGTCTTGTATAAATATCAACCCATCTTTCGTATTGACTTCCTGGAAGTCTGTAAGGCACGCTTGGAGTTCCTATTGGCATGATTTTAAAATAGTTTTGTGAGTGTTAAATTTTATTTGGTAGATCTTTTTGACTTGTGAGTATTCTATCGATAACTCCATAATCTAGTGCTTCTTGGGGGTTGAGATAACTCATCCTGTCAGAGTCTTTTGAGAGTTCTTCAATAGTCTTTCCAGTATTACGAGATAAAATCTCCAGCATTGATTTTTTATTTTTCAAAACTTCCTCAGCTCTAATTTGGATATCCGTTGCTTGGCCTCTCGCTCCGCTTATAGGTTGATGCAAAACAATAGAGGCATGTGGAAGAGCGGCTCTTTGCCCCTTAGTGCCAGATGAAAGGATAACTGCAGCTGTCCCCATTGCTTGTCCGATACATATTGTGTGTACTGGAGGCTTAATGTAGCTTATTGTATCGCAGATAGCGAAAGCTTCTGTTTCAAAACCAACTGCGTCACCAGTGTACCAACTTGTTCCAGTTGAATTTATATAGAAATAGATTGGTTTTTCAGGATCCTCAAACTCTAGATAAAGAAGTTGAGCAATGATTAGCTCAGTAACATCCATTCCTAGTTGTCTTTTCGCATCATCATCTGAAAATAATGGTAAACCAAGATAAACAATTCGCTCTTTCAGTAAAAGAGAGGGAAGATCAGGGGGCGGGGTCCTCATCACGGTGTTTTCTCCGTAATAAGGAGCAGATACAGTCATTTGTATCACAAAATTAAGATTGAACTGATTCTAGCTAGATTTAGCCCTGTGTCGCTGGTGATTTAAAAGATTTGTTTGACTCAGGATCATTTATTAGTTTTCCAAAGACCATTCTTCCAGTGGGAGTTTGTAATGCTCCTGTGATAACAATATCTAATCTGCTTCCTACAAAATTCTTTGCCTCATCAATAACAACCATTGTGCCGTCATCTAAATATCCAATACCCTGCATTTTTTCTTTGCCTTCTCTAACGATTTTTATATTAAGTGATTCTCCTGGTTGTACTTCTGGCCTTAAGGCAATAACCAAATCACTCAAATTCATAACTTTTAATTCTTTAACTTCAGCAATCTGAGAAAGATTATAATCTGCCGTAATTAAAGTTCCTGTCATATCCTCAGTAATTTTCAAGAGTTTTTCATCTACCCCATTACCTTCATACTTTGTTGGGTTTATTACAAGTCTTCTCCCATATAGATCTCTTAATTCTTTTAATAACTTGAGACCTCTTCTTCCTTTCGACCTTTTTTCATTACTGCTTGAGTCAGCTAAAGTTTGTAATTCATCAATTACACTTTGAGCAACAATTAATTGCCCTTCCAATAAGCCGCAACTTAGTAGGCCATTGATTCTTCCATCAATAATTACGCTAGTATCTAGAATTTTTGGACTTGCAGCAGGGAGGATTCCTTCATTGACTAGATATGCATCAGTATTATTGGGATTGAATAATCTCAATAATGTCCTTCCATGGGTATCTGCCAACTTATAACCAAGAACACCAAAGAAAATGTTGCTTAATATCGCTGCTAAAGGTTTTGCGAAAAAAACCTCTCTAGGAAAGGGGATTAATAGTATTGGAGCAAGTAAAAGATTCGCAACAAGTAATCCTAAAATTAGACCGACGGACCTACTTATTAGTAAGTCCGTTGGCATTGTTCTTATTTGATCAAGAAAAGTTTTTCTAAGTTGAAGAAATACAAAACCAGCTGCTAATCCTACAAAAAAACCAATTATTGCTAAAACAATTCTAAAACCCTCTACATTAGATACCTGTTTGAGTACGTCTACTGGCAATAAATCAACACCAAGCCATCCTGAAGCAGCCCCAGACAAAACAAATAAAATTAATACTAAGATATCTGTCATATCTATAATCTACTAGGATTTATTAATTGAGTAAATAAGGATTTTATTTTTTTCAATCCTTAAAACTTTTTTGGAGTATAAAAATTAATTTAGATTATGAATAAGTTTCCAAGAAGTGCTTATGTACACATTCCTTTTTGCCACAGAAGGTGTTTTTATTGTGATTTTGCAGTTATTCCATTAGGAAACAAGGTTGAAACTTTAAAAGGTTACGGAAGCAAAACTGTTCAAGAGTATTTGCAATTTTTATATAAAGAAATATTATCAATTAAGCATAAATCACCTCTATCGACAATTTATGTAGGAGGTGGTACACCATCAATTTTAGATCCAACCCAAATCAAAGAATTAATTGATCTTTTTAAAGAAAATTATGGAATTGATTATGGTGCTGAAATCACTATGGAGGTTGATCCAGCTAGTTTTACTCAAGATGATCTTTTTGGATTCATAAATGCTGGGATAAATAGATTTAGTCTCGGAGTACAAAGTTTTAATAATCAGATACTTCAAAAGTCGGGAAGGCGTCACTTGAAAGAAGATGCAGAAAAATCTTGTTTATGGTTGAAGAGAGAATATGATTCTGGGTTAATAAAAAGCTGGAGTTTAGATTTAATTCAAAACTTGCCACTTTGTGGATTTAAAGAATGGCAAGATGACTTAAAAAAAGCAATAACATTTTCACCACCGCATCTATCTATTTACGATTTAAATATTGAAAATGGCACTGTTTTTAAAAAATTAGTTAATTTAGGAAAATTAAAACTCCCAAGTGATGAAGAAGCTTTTAAAAATAGTGAATCAACCCATTTAATCATGAAAAACGCAGGGTATTCAAGATATGAAATCTCAAACTATTGCCTTCCGCGACATCAATCGAGACATAATAGAGTTTATTGGAGTGGTTTAGGCTGGTGGAGTTTTGGTCAAGGTTCCACTAGTTCGCCATGGGGGGAAAAGTTAACTAGACCAAGAGTTAGTAGAGAATATAAAGAATGGGTAACTAGACAATACGAATTTAATTTAGATTCATCCTTGACTAATAAGGAGTTTGTCTATAAAGAACTTGATGAGAAAATAATGTTGGGATTAAGACTCAAAGAGGGTGTAGATATCAAAGAAGTTTTTAAAGAACAAAACTGGGAAAACAAAAAATTTGAAAGCAACTTTAGTAAATTGCTTGAAGAATGGCAAAGATTTCTTGAAAGTGGACTATTAGTAAGAAAGGGGAATAGATTCTTTTTAAGTGAGCCTAATGGAATGGAACTAAGCAATCAAGTTCTTGTTGCATTGTTTAAGTGGTGGGATGACATTAATTTAGATTAACAATGCCCATTTTGTCATGGCTAAAACTATTGCCATCACTTGTTTTATGGGAATTACAGATAATAAAATAAATTCCCTCAAAAACTTCTTTAACAAAAGGTGAAGCAAATTTCGGCAAAAAATTAATTCTAAGTTGATAAAAATTGGAGAGATTAAGCACTCGTTTTAATGGTTATGTTTTTGCATACTACATGGCATCCATTTATTTCCCATTTGATGAGCTCCTTCGCAACCAAATTTATAGGCTTCTTTTTCTGCCTGTTCTCTGGTATCAAATAACATTGGCATTTTCATTTCTTTTTCTGCTGGTTTATTTGAACATCCCAATGTAAGAATTATCATCGAAAGAAAAGGAATAAGAGAAATAGAGTTTTTCAAAATCAAATTATTAATCAAAGGAATATAGTCTTAAATATCTTTTGAAATTTGTAAAAAATAAATTTTGAAACAAAATCCATCGATTGACAGTAGATCTAAATTACAGGTTATAACGACTCTCTTTTTAAATGTCTATTAATACATTCCTTTTGCTTTTATTAGTTATTGCAAACTATACAAACTTATTTTTAAATATTAAAAATAGAAAAAAATGAAATGATTAAAAGATAATATATATCCTACTAAACCTATGGAAATACAATGTTCCTAAGGAATTAGACTTTATGACAAAATGGGGTTTATTAGTTAAGCCTTTCAGAGTCTACCCATTCTTTTAATTTATCCTTAAATAATTTCTTTCCTTGGATAATCGGTTGGCAAAATGGTGGTTGATCATCATTGAGGCCTAATAAATCTGCAGTAACTCTTACTTGGCCATCGCAATAATTACCTGCACCGATACCTATTATGGGAATTGTTAAAGAATTTTGTATTTCTTTAGCAAGCAAATCAGGAATATGTTCAAGAACTATTGAAAAACACCCTAATTCTTCAAGAATTGAAGCCTCTTTCTTAATTTTTTCTTGGCTTGCTAAGCTTTCTCCTTGTTTTTTTAATCCAATATTTAGATAGCTTTGTGGTGTAAGACCTATATGACCCATAACAGGGATTCCCATTCTTATTAATCTAGAAATAACTTTCTGTATTTCTGGTTCAGCTCCTTCTATTTTTACAGCTTTTGCATAAGTGCTTTGTATGATTTTCCCTGCATACTCAACAGCTTTATCCTCACCACATTGGTAAGTCAGAAAAGGCATATCTGAAACGACTAAAGGTTGTTCCTCAATTTTCTTCTTAAATCCTCTTGAAACAGCATTCGTGTGGTAAATTATGTTTTCTAAAGTTAATGGCAATGTCGATTTATATCCTAAGCAGACCATTGCTAATGAATCTCCTACTAGTACGAGATCAACATTTGCTTGTTCTGCGATAGATCCTGATATGGAGTCCCATGCAGTTAGTGCAATGATTTTGCGAGATTTTTTTTTATAATTAACTAGGTCTGAAGGTAACATAATAAATTTATGTATCTTTTTTAATCAAGAATTGCTAATATGTTTTTGACTCGGCCTTTCGCGGTTTTAACGCCTAAACCTGGTCAGGACCGGAAGGTAGCAGCCACAAGGGATGCTTGAGGCAGGCGAGATAACCGAGTCACTCTATTTTACCTTTTAACCTATATCTTTTTTATTCTGCCTTAATCTCAAGAACTCAGGAATACTGGCTCCCGATTCTTTATTGTCTGAAAAATTATATAAGGGTTGATTAGATAATCTATTTTTTATTCTTTGCTGATTTAATGGTTGGGATGTTTCAAATCCTGTAGCAATTACAGTAACTTGAATCTCCCCTTCCATTGCCTCATCAACCACTGCACCAACAATAATATTTGCTTCTTGATCAACAACATCATAAATAATTTCAGATGCGGAGGTCATATCTTCTAAAGTCATGTCTTTGCCACCGGTAATATTTATAACACAGCCTTTAGCTCCATCAATTCTAGCTGCTTCTAGTAAAGGACTATTCATTGCTGCCTGTGCTGCTTCTAAAGCTCTCGACCTTCCTGAACCAATGCCTATTCCGAGAAGAGCAGTGCCTGCTTCCGTCATGACTGATCTTACATCTGCGAAATCAACATTAACTAATCCTGGGCAAGTAATTATGTCACTGATACCTTTGACGCCCATTCTTAAAACATCATCAGCATTCCTAAATGCTTCTTGAAGGGGAGCGCCAGCAATAACGTCTTTTAATCGGTCATTTGGAATAACTATAAGAGTATCAACATTTTCCGCTAGTCTTGCAATTCCTTCTTCTGCTTGACGCATTCTTCTTTTCCCTTCAAAAGAAAAAGGTTTGGTTACTATCCCTACTGTTAAAGCACCACTTTGTTTAGCTACTTCTGCAACTACCGGAGCTGCTCCCGTACCGGTTCCTCCACCCATTCCAGCGGCTATAAAAACTAGATCGGATCCCTCTAAAGCTTGTTGAAGCTCTTCTTTAGATTCTTCTGCAGCTTTTTGCCCAATACTTGGATTCCCCCCTGCACCTAAACCTCTAGTAAGATTTTGTCCAAGTTGGACCCTACGCTCTGCAGAAGACTGTAATAGGGCTTGTGCGTCGGTATTGAGGACTCGAAATGAAACTCCTTCTAAGTCACTATTTATCATTCTATTGACTGCATTACTGCCACCACCACCTACACCAATAACTTCTATTTTGGCGTTTTGGCTTGGAAGGATTTCTTTCGATTGATCAAAGTTTGGATTGTTACCGAAGCTCATCTCTTAATAGGAATCTAATACTAGTATTGGCTGCATTATGAACTTACTGAGCTCATCTGTAGGAATTTGTTGACGAAAATCCTAAAAATATTTATTTATTAAATATTTTGTTTTGAATGCAAAACCCATATCAACACTACAATAATTAAAAAAAATTCTTCAAAATTCTTTTTCAAATATTAGGGTTTGAACACTTTTATTTTTGGTTTATTTGGATTAGTCAAGTCAATATTATCAATTTTATTTGAAAAGCTATTTTTCTTAAATTCATTTTTTAGGTTATTCATTATTTGCAATTGATAGTTAATTAAATTTGGTTTAGATCCTAAAAATATTGTTTTTAAATGTTTTTCCTCAACAGTTAGAAATCCATCGGCAGAAAAAGTTATTTTAACAATCTCAAATTCATAATCCTCAAGAGCAATGAAAATTTCAGATAATATTTTTTTAAATTCTTCTTTCCATCCAAAAACTTGTATGGTTAATTTTTTCAAATTGTTTTCTTCCACATTTTGTTTATTTATAAAAATTCCATCTTTATCAATGAAGCCTAATATTTTTTCATCGTTAAATATTCTTTCGCCGTAAGCTATTGGAGTTGTTGTATTGATAATAACTTTCAAACCAAAAGGAAATAATTCTCTGTTTAGCGAAACATTCTTGAGAGATAAATTTTGTTTTAATTCTTTTTCTAATAAATTAGTTTTAATAAAAATTAATCGGATGGGTAATTCTAAAGATGAATTATTTACTAAATCATTCTGCGAAAATAATTGACTGCCATAAATCCTAATATCTTGAATATCAACTTTTTTAAGAGTTTTTATGCTTAATAAGGTTGTTAAAAATAAAAATGAAATTAGAAAAAAAAAGCTTCTATTTTTGACTGGTTTTTTGTTTTTCACAAATCACATCGAGCTTTTTCCATCAATTGGTCCATCCATTTTCTCGCCTGCTCTGCATCTGAAAATGGTACATCCATCTCTTTCCCATCGCCTACTAATCTTAACCTGCACTTGCCTTGAGATTCAATTGTTAGAGGAGCTTCTCCTGAAGTTAGTGCCATTAATTCAACTAACTCTAGTTTCTTGATTGTAAAACTATCTTTTTCTTCAAATTTACCAGCTTCAAATGCGCTCCACTTTAATTCCCCATCTTTTAAAGACGCTGCGCCTGAACTATCTAACTTGCACAGTTCAGAATCACTCGCCCAGCTTCTGAAAAGATTTTGCCTTCTTCTTTCTAACCATCCAAGTGCAGTTAATAAAATGAAGATTAAAAGTAATGGTAACCAAAGAAGTCCATGCAACATTTGAGTTAAATTACAAATCTAAAGATATATCTACCAGTTTAGCCACAAGTTGTTCAATTTTTAAACCTGAAGCTTTCCAAAGCATTGGAAACATACTCTGTCTTGTAAATCCGGGAATTGTATTTATTTCATTTAAAAAAATTTTATTAGTAGATTTTTCTAAAAAGAAATCTACTCTTGCAAAACCGAAAATATTTAGTGCTCTACAACTTTTAATAGCAATTTCTTTAATTTCTTTTGTGATCTTAGAATCTATTTCGGCTGGGATAATTATTTTATTATTTGAGTAATATTTTGAATCGTAATCATACCATTCACTTTCGTAATTTACTTCGCCTATCTCAGAGCTTAAAAGTTTTGAATTTCCAATTATTCCGCATTCAATCTCCCTTACCTCTAAACCTTCCTCAATTAAGATTCTTGGATCTATTTCCCAAGCTTTTTCTAATGCTTGTAATATTTCTGATTCATCTTTGACTTTTGAGATGCCAAGAGATGATCCAGAGTTAGAAGGTTTAACAAAAACAGGAAAATTTAATTTTTTTAAAATTTCACTTATTAAATTATTTTTTACTTCTTTATCTTTGAAATCTTCATTTTGAAAAACTAGATAATTAACTTGTGGAAGTTTAAGATTTGAGAAAATTGTTTTCATCAATATTTTATCCATTCCAAGTGCAGATCCTATAATTCCACATCCGACTAAAGGTTTCTTTGTGAATCTCAGTAAGCCATGAATTGAACCGTCTTCGCCATTAAATCCATGTAAAAGAGGAAACCAAACATCAACATTTTGAAATTCAATTCCTTCCAAGAAGTTAATTTTTTCTTGATTAAAAATCTCTTGCTTTTTTGTTTTATTATTTTCAATTTCACCAATTAGTATTTTTTTTGAATTATCACTATCAAGCCAATCGCCATATTTGTTTATGTAAAAGGCTTTAACTTCAAAGCGTTCTTTGTTTATTTCCGAATTAAATGCTTGAAACACTGTTTTTGCAGAGGATATCGATACTTCATGTTCATTGGAATGCCCACCAAATATTAACCCAATACATTTTTTCTTTTCCCAGATCATTTAGAAAAAAATTATAAATAAAGTGCGCCTGTTAAAGAAAAAGGTCTTGCTTCATTTATTCTGACATCTATCTCATCTCCCAATGAAAAATTAAAGTTAATGTTTTTGGGAATTTCTACGAAAGTTAATCTATTTGTTCTTGTTCTACCCATAATTTGCGAGGAATTTTTTGGATTTAAACCCTCAATTAAAACACTTTCGATATTATTGATGTATCTTTGGTTTCTTCTCCTAGCAGTTTTCTCGACCAAATCATTAATTTCTTGCAATCTAGCTTTTTTAACCTCTTCAGAAAGTTGATTAGTCCAGACTGCTGCAGGAGTGTTTGGCCGTGGAGAGTATGCAGCTGTATTTACTTGATCAAAGCCAATTTCTGAAATTAGCTTTAATGTATCTTGATATTGTTGCTCGGTTTCTCCTGGGAAAGCAACTATTGCATCGGCTGTGATCGATGCATCTGGCATTAATGATCTTATATTATCGATAATATTTTTATACTTTTTGACAGTATATCCTCTGGACATTTGCTTTAAAATTTCATCATTTCCACTTTGGAAGGGAATATGGAAATGTTCGCAAACTTTATCAAGTTCGAAACATGCTTGAATCAACCTTTTTGAAAAATATCTTGGATGACTTGTAGCAAATCTTATTCTGCGAATTCCTTTAACATCATGAATAAAATATAAAAGATCAGTTAGAGTATTTTCTTTTCTTCCCTCTTTTGTAGTTCCTGGAAGATCTCTACCATAAGCATCAATATTCTGACCCAAAAGAGTAATTTCTTTAAAATTATCATCAGCTAATTTTTGTATCTCACTTTTTATCGCATTTGGATATCTTGATTGCTCTTTCCCTCTAACAGAGGGAACTACACAATATGAACATCTTTCATTACATCCATAAATTATATTTACCCAGCCACAAATAGAGCTTTCTCTTCTGGCGCTTGTTATGTCTTCAGAAATGAAGGTTTCCTCTGTAGCAGCAACTTGATTCCCTAAGTCAACTTTCCCCAGAAGATTCTCAAGGTTGTTTACATGTTGAGGCCCCATTACTAGATCAAGTTCTGGGACTCTTCTTAATAAGGATTCTCCCTCTTGCTGAGCAAGGCAACCTGCAACAACAAGTTTGAGGCTAGGTGTTTTGTGCTTTCTTTTTGCTTGTCTTCCTAGAAAGCTATACACTTTTTGCTCTGCATTATCTCTAATAGTGCATGTATTGTACAAGACCAAATCGGCCTTTAATTCATTATCTGCTCTGGTGTATCCCATTTTCTCTAACGTCCCAGCCATTCTCTCAGAATCAGCCTTGTTCATTTGGCATCCAAAAGTGGTTATCCAATAACTGCCAGTAGATGAATTCTTTTCAAAAAATTTTTTGTCTGGTTTTGTTTTTGTTAGCACTTTACTATTAATTTTTATGATTCTTTAATTCAAAATTACAAGTTAAATAATTTTGCTGCAATTTTTTTGAGGGCGAGCGAGGGGATTCGAACCCCCGAATAGCGGCGCCACAAGCCGCTGCCTTAACCACTTGGCGACGCCCGCCTCACATTTATAAATTTAACAACTCAAGGGTAATTTTTCATAGTTATTTTTATCTTTTAGCGAAATTTGAATTATTTTCTAATTCAGTAAAGTTTTCTTATGTTTTAAAATAAAAGAAAATTAAAAAATTTGAGTAATTCCGGCACAGCTGAGGTTCTAATTCCCAGAATCCTTTGTTTAATAGAAGATTTTGAAAACCTTATTATTGATGTTGAGGATTTATGTTCAGTACGCATCAGTTGGGAGGATGGATTTGTTTCTGAATTAAAGCCTTTAAAAAATAAAGTTTCAAAGCCAAAAAATATTTTATTCCCAAGATTTGTTGAAACGCATTCGCATTTTGATAAATCTTTTACATGGGAAAAATTTCCTAATCTGGAATCAAACTATCAAGGAGCATTATCAGAAAATCTTAAAGAACATAGAAATAGAACTACAGATAAGGTTCTTGAGAGAGTTGAGAAATCATTAAACCTTGCCATACAAAATGGATACCGAGCTATAAGAAGTCATATTGATACGTACAAAAGTCAATCGATTGATGTTTGGATTGAACTTTTTCAATTACAAAAAAAATTTTCTTCTGAATTGACATTGCAATTCGTTGCTTTAGCTCCATTGGATTTCTGGGATACTTCTAAAGGAGAAGATTTAGCAAAAAAATTTTCCACTCATGGCGGAATTTTAGGGAGTGTTATTGTTCCCCCTTTTAATAAAAAAGATACAAGTAAATTTCTCTCAAAGATGCTTCTTCTAGCGAGTAAATATAAATTAGAAATTGATTTACATATAGATGAATCAATTATTGAGCCTGGAGCAGGAATAAAAGTTTTATTGGAGACAATAGACAATTTAAAAATTAATAGTATTCCGATTACCTGTAGTCATTTAAGTAGTCTCATTTCTCTAAGTCAAAGAGAGATTTTAAATTTAGGAGAAAAAATGGCTGAGAGAAATATTAAGGTCATTGCTTTACCCCTAACAAATTTTTGGCTGCTCAATCGAAGTAATAAAACTACCTCATTAAAAAGACCAGTTGCGCCAATAAAACAATTACAAAAATCACACGTGGATGTATCTCTAGGTAGTGATAACGTTCAAGATCCTTGGTACCCATTTGGTAATTTTGACCCTTTTTATATGTTGTCTTGTTCGATACCTATGCTTCAACTAAATCCCTGGGAGAGAACGACTCTATCTTCTATTTTTTTAGCTCCCAGTAGATTATTAAACTTAAAATGGGATGGCTTAATTAAAAAGGGTTGCCCTGCTGACTTTGTAATTTTAGATGCACAAAGATGGGCAGATGTTTTTTCGAGCACTTTAAATAGAAAAGTATTTATAAGAGGCGATTTATATTGCTAATTGGCTAATTTATATACAAAACATAAGAAACTTTATCAATGACGTTTAAATTTATAGACAAATTTAGGGAAATCAAAGACTTAGAGATTATCGAAAGCCAATCAGACGTAAAAAGACTTTCAAAAGATTTTTATAACTACTCGCCAATCCTTACTGAAAAATTAGATGAATGTATTGCTGATTTGGTGGTAAGACCTAGTGATCATAACGCAGTGAAGAAAGTAGCAGAAATTTGTTGGGAATTTTCTATCCCTCTCACTTTAAGGGGTTCAGGTACAGGTAATTATGGACAAGCTGTCCCATTGTTTAAAGGAGTTGTAATGCAGATGAGTTACTTTAATAAGTTAGAAGAATTTGATCCAGATACAGGTTTTGTGAAAGTACAATCTGGATGTGTCATGGGAGATTTGAATAAACAATTAGAGAAATATGGGAGGGAATTGAGGTTGCTCCCTAGTACTTGGAAAACCGCTACAATTGGGGGCTTTATTGCAGGTGGATCAGGGGGTATTGGGTCTATTAGGTGGGGATTTTTGAGGGATCCAGGAAATCTTATTGGTTTAGAAGCAATAACGATGAATCAAAAACCTAAATTATACAAATTTGATGCTGAAGAATCCGAACCTCTAAATCATGCTTATGGAACTAATGGAATAATTACCTCTTTATTACTTGCTACAGATATCAAACGTAAGTGGTATTCAATAGTTATCCACTGTATTGAATTTGAAAAAACAATAGAAATATTAAAAACTCTTACCAGCGCCGCAATTGATCTGAAACTCGGCGCAATTCTTGAAGAAGAAATTGTAGATCAAATGCCAAAATGGTTTAAAAGTAAATATAGAAGCCACAAAATATTAGTTCAATCCACTCTTGGAGGGACAAAAACGATCAAGCTGATTTGTGAAAAATTCAATGTTAAATCTTCCCTCCTAGGGGAGGAAGAAAAACTCGTCAATGGAATTTCCGAAGTCGTATGGAATCATACAACTCTTCATATGAGGTCTAGGGATAAAAATTGGACATATTTACAGATGCTTTTGCCACTTAATAATGAAATAGAATTAATTAATTTTTTGAGAAAAAAATGGGGTAAAAAAATTCTTTGGCATTTAGAGGCAGTTGCTCAGCAAGGATCACCGCGGTTAGCGGCTTTGCCTGTATTAAAGTGGAATGGGGTTGAAGAATTAAATGAAATAATGGAGGATTGTAAGAAACTTGGGGCGTTTATTTTTAATCCCCATGTTTTAACTGTCGAAGGAGGAGGTCTCGGAGTGGTGGATGCAAATCAAGTAAAAGCAAAATTAAAATTTGATCCTAAAGGGCTACTAAATCCAGGGAAATTGGAAGGTTGGAAAATAAAGGAACAATTTAATATTTAACAGCTCTGTTTTTTGCAAATTTAATAAATTCAGCAACTAAGAAAATAGAACCTGTTAGAACAGGATGATTATGTGGCCATTTTTCTAGGGAAAATAAATACTCAATGGCAAGCTCAAATGTTTTAAATTCAATAGTTTTTTGAAAGTCAATTTCTTTAATTTGATAGAGATCTTTTAGTTGCCAACTAGGTTGGTTTGGAACTGGGACAAGTAATAAGTGATCATTTTTCTTTAGAAGTGTTTTTAAAATTGCGTAAATATCTTTTTGTCTTTGGACACCTAAAATCCAATAAATTCCTTCATCTTCATTCTCCCAATTACTTCGCTCATTAGAGAGTGCTTTTGCAGCAGGATAATTGTGCGCACAATCTACAAGAATTTTTTTGTTGAAATAATTTATTATTTCAAGCCTTCCTTTCCAAGTTGTCTTTTTAAGGCCTTCAGAAATGTGTTTTTCTTTAATATTGAATCCTAAATTATTCAGCGCTTCAATTGCTCCAACGGCTACTGAAGCATTTTGCTTTTGGAAAATTCCTTTTAAACCGAGCTCATAGCTAGTTGAAATTGAATCTTTCCAAATAATTGTTGCTCCAACCTCTTCAACTTTTTTGGTTATTAAATTTTCAACTTGACTATTTTGTTTGCAGGAAATGACAATTGAGTTTTTTTCAATAACTGCTAACTTTTCTTTAGCAATTTTTTCAATCGTATCTCCAAGAAATTCTTTATGGTCTAAGCCAATATTCCCAATAGCAATTATTGGCCTATATTTATGGGCTGTTGTAGCGTCTAATCTGCCCCCTAAGCCAGCTTCAAGAATAAGCAATTCAACTTTTTCATTGTCAAAAAAATTCAGTGCGCAGCAAATGATTTTTTCAAAAGGAGTTAATTCAAATGTTGAAAATTTCTTTTCTATTGATCTATAGATTTTTTCAAAATCAGTTTTGTCAATATTTTTTTTATTAACTCTAATCCTCTCGCATATGTCAAAAAGATGAGGAGATGTCGTTACACCAAAACTCTTTTTAGCTTCAAAAAGTACACTTTCTAAATATGCCGCGATTGATCCTTTACCATTGGTCCCAATAATTTGTATTGCAGGGATATTTTTGCAAGGATTACCAAGTTCTTGAAGTGCTTTTTTAATTCTTGATAAACCTAACTTGATTTTATCCCTTTCATATTCGGGTGATAGTAATTCAAAAATTTTTAAATTTGCATTTTTCAAAATTTAAATTGCTATAACTCTTCAAAAATTGAATTTAGCTTATCCAAAAGAATATTAATTTCTCTTCGAGATATAACCAATGGTGGGACAATCCTCACAACGTTTCCTCCTGCAGGAACTACGAGTAATCCTTTATCAAAAGCTTTTAATGTAATTTCTTTTGCATCAGCATAATCATCATTGATCACAAGACCTTGTATTAGACCTAAACCTCTTTGCCCACTAATAATATTTGGAAATTTTTTTGACAATTCTTTAAACCCAGCACTTAGTTGTTCCCCTCTTAGATAAACATTATTGATAAGATTTCTTCTATTTATTTCTTCTAATACAGTTAGGGCAGCCTTACAAGCAAATGGGTTCCCTCCGAAAGTGCTTGCATGATCTCCTGGAGAAAAAATGTTAGCTTTTTCTTTTACTAATAATGCTCCAATTGCATGACCTCCGCCTAATCCTTTAGCAAGGGTGAATCCATCAGGTTCAATTCCTAAATTCTCATAACCCCACATTTTCCCAGTTCGACCTACTCCACTTTGGACCTCATCTAAAATAAGAAGAGAATTATATTTGTCACATATACCTTTTAGGCTTTTAAAAAATATTTTACTTCCGGGAATTACGCCTCCTTCTCCTTGTATTGGTTCAACTAAAACGCCAGAAATTTTTTGATCATTATTTTCACACTCTTCAAATAATTTTTTTACCGAATCAAAATTGTTAAATTTAAAAAATTTGAATCCTTTAATCATGGGTTCGAAACCTTTTTGATATTTGGGCTGACCAGTAGCGCTCAAGGCTGCCAGCGTCCTTCCATGAAAGCTGGATTCTGCAGCGAGAATAAATGATTCTTTACCTTTATTTGTTGTATTTCCATATTTTTTAATTAATTTAATTGCTGATTCATTCGCTTCAGCACCACTATTGCAGAAAAAGACACTATCGGCACAACTCATATTCGTTAAAGTTCTGCTTAATTGTTCTTGTTCTTCAATGTTGTAGAGATTTGAAATGTGCTGAATCTTTTTAAGTTGAGTTGATAGCTTTCTTCTTAAAACTCTATCGCTATGTCCAAGACTACAAGTAGCTATACCAGCGACTGCATCAAGATACTTTTTACCTGTTTTGTCCCAAAGCCAACAACCTTTTCCTTTTTTGAAAGATATATCGAACCGACTATAAGTGTTCATTAAAGTGGGAGCGGTCGGACTTGAACCGACATACCCGAAGGTGCCGCATTTTGAGTGCGGTGCGTCTACCAATTCCACCACGCTCCCAAGGCTTTTGAAAAAATCAACTTTTTTATTATAACAAAAATCACCTTATTGACTATTATTTTGGTCAAGGAAAAGTGATCAAGATAAAGTTTGTTAATTGTTAATCTTTTCGATAAAAACATATAATTATATTTATTGAATTTGCTGACAAGAAATAAGGTAAAAAATGAAAATTTAAACAGTTATGACACATTATTGCGCTTATATCCGAGTTAAAGTCTTTTTTGAGGGGGATAGCTTCATAATTAGTAATATTGTGTTATATTTGATAAAAAACAAATGTCCAAAACTCAAGCAAAAAAATTATCTTTTAAATTCGTTCCTTATCTCTTTGTTGCAGTGACTATATTGACAGCATTCGGATCAAATAGTGGAACCTGGGCATGAATGAATTTAATTTTAATGGTTTGAATAAAATTTGGTCTAATCGCTTTTTAGTAGTGTTGTTATTATTTTTGGGTTGTATCTCACTAATCAATATTGCTTACGTTTGAATTAACTAAATGACTCGATTAGTTTAAGAATCTCTAAGTAAAAACTAAGCTACTTTCAGTTCTGAAAGATTCTCAGATTTAGGTTTAAATTTATATCCATTCTCCCCAATAGTACTGATCTCTCTGATTATTTTAATACCTAAATTTTTTAGTTTTAATTCAAAATTTTCATAACCTCTATCTAAATGTTCTAATCCATAGATCTTACTACTACCTTTTGCGATGATTCCTGCAATTATTAATGCAGCTGATGACCTTAAATCTGAGCCAACTAGATTCATCCCATTAATTGTTTTAACACCTTTGATGTGAGCTACGTTTTTGTTTAGTTTTATATGGGCACCCATTTTATTAAGTAAATAAATATGATTCATTCTGTTTTCGAAAATTGTTTCGGTTATCTTTGATTCACCATTTGCGATTGTCATTAGAGCTGTAAATGGTGCCTGCAAATCAGTAGGAAAGCCTGGAAAAGGAGCTGTTTCAATATCTACTCCCTTAATCTCTTTACTCTTGATTGAAATCGAATTACCTTTAATCGTAATTTTACTCCCACTCTCTTTAAGCTTATTAGTAACAGCTTCAAGATGATGAGGGATTACTGGAGAAATTGTTATTGAAGAGGAAGTTGCAGCAGCAGCTATTAGAAAAGTTCCGGCTTCTATTCGGTCTGGAATTACTTTATGGGTGCAACCGCCTAGCTTATTAACACCATCAATAATTATTGTTTCTTTACCGGAGTCATAAATTTTTGCCCCCATTTTATTAAGCATTTGGCATAAATCTTGAACTTCAGGCTCTCTAGCAGCATTTTCAATAGTAGTTCTTCCTTTAGCTAAAGAAGCTGCCATTATTAAAGTTTCAGTCGCACCTACACTTGGACACTTTAATTTAATATGAGTGCCATGAAGTCTATTTTTGTTTCCCCTTATTTTTGCCTTGACAATTCCCTCTTCAATAATAATGTCTGCTCCTAATGCGATTAATCCATTAATGTGCTCGTCTATTGGTCTTGAGCCAATATTGCACCCACCTGGTAAGGGTACTTGAGCTTCTCCAAATTTAGTTAAAAGTGCACCTATACAAAAGAAACTAGCTCTTAATCCTTTAACAAGTTCATATGGAAGTTCTTTAATGGAAATAGTTGTTGGATCAATTTCTAGTTGGTTTTTTTTATGAACTAAATTCACTCCTAAATTTTTTAGGATATTTCCCATTTTTTCAATATCAGTGAGAAAAGGTACATTTTCAAGAATTATTTTTTCATTAGTAAGCAATGATGAGGCTAACAAAACTAAGGCCGAATTCTTCGCCCCACTTATCTTAACTATTCCATTTAACTTGCCTTGGCCAAGAATCTTTAAATTTTGAGATTTAAGATATGACTTCTTTTTGCTTCCGCAAATCATTAAGACTTAATTTATTAGGTTCATCATGACAAACTAATAATATTAAGTCCACCCTATGTAACGTCATGAATATTAATTAAAAGTGAAAATGTATTTTTTTGATTTCTTGGGAAATAAAAATTTAATAAATAATTGATCAAAATATTTATGTAATTAAAATATAGTTGATAACAAATTTTCAAATTACTCATAGAAAATACTTTTTTAAAAATAACTAGTAAAAACAATAATCTAGTTAAAAGATTTAGATCATTTAAAAGAAGATCATCTCCAAAAGATCAAGACTTTTTTTGCATAGAGGGTACACATCTTATTGAAGAATTACTGAAGTCTGGAAAAAATCCCTCTAAGATTTTAGTTACCGAAAAATGGCTAAGAAAAAATCAAAATCTAAGCAAAAAATTTCATCACTCATTAATAAATATTGTCTCAGAGGAAGTCTTGGCATCTGCGATTTCAACAATTAATCCAGATGGTATAGCAGCTTTGGTAGAGATTTCAGCAATACCTAATTATCAATTTAATAAAAAAGATGATTTTGTTCTTGTTCTCGACAAGATTCAAGATCCTGGGAATATGGGTAATCTTTTTAGAACTGCTTTAGCTGCAGAGGTTGATTCAATTTTTTTAGCTGGAGGTGCGCATCCATTAGGCCAAAAGGTATTAAGGGCATCCTCTGGTGCAGTTTTTCATCTGCCATTTTTAAGATTTGATGGAACTGAAGAAGAAATATTAAATTCTTTACTTAAGTCTTTGTCTGAATTATCAAATGAAGGATTTAAGATTTTATCTACTAGTAGCCATAATAAAAGTTCAAAAAAATCTCCAAAACCTTATTGGGAAGTTGATTGGTCTAGACGTACCGCATTAATTTTGGGTAATGAAGGACAAGGTATTCATAAAAAAATTCAAGAAGCTTTTAATGAAACAATTACAATTCCGCATAGTGAGCTTGTAGAATCATTGAATGTGGCTTGTGTTGCAGTTCCGTTATTACTAGAACGAAAAAGAGTCGCATACACTTCTAATTAAATGAATAAAAAGTGACTGATTCAAATTTTGATTTTGATTTAATCGTAATAGGAGCAGGATATGGAGGTTTTGATGCCGCTAAACATGCTGCTGGTAAGGGACTGAAAGTCGCAATAGTAGAATCTTCAGATATGGGGGGCACTTGTGTTAACAAGGGTTGCGTTCCATCTAAAGCTCTTTTGGCTGCAAGTGGAAAAGTTAGAGAAATAGCTGATTATGAACATTTAGCTAAATTTGGTATTCATTCTTCTCCAGTAAGGTTCGAGAGATCAAAAATTGCAGATCATGCAAATAATTTAGTTTTAAATGTTAGAGAAAATTTAACAAAAACTCTTAAAAGGAGTGGAGTTGAAATTATTTTGGGTATTGGCAGAATTGAAGGAAATCAAAAAGTAGGTGTAAGAGATAAAAACGGAATTGATAAAATTTTCACATGTAAGAATATTGTTTTAGCAACTGGTTCTTCTCCTTTTGTACCCCGTGGAATAACTTTGGATAATAGGACTGTATTTACTAGTGATGATGCTGTTAAACTTGAGTGGCTTCCAAGATGGATAGCAATTATTGGAAGTGGATATATAGGACTAGAATTTGCTGATGTTTATACCGCGCTTGGTTGTGAAGTTACCATGATCGAGGCTTTGGAAAATATTATGCCAACATTTGATCCAGACATCACTAAAATCGCTAAGAAGAAACTTATTCAAGCAAGAGATATAGACACAAAATCAAATGTTTTTGCGACAAAAATAACACCTGGATGCCCTGTAAAAATTGAGCTGACAGATCCAAAATCTAAAGAAGTTGTTGAAACTTTAGAAGTTGACGCTGTACTAGTTGCAACTGGTAGAAGTCCTAATAGTAATAACTTAAATCTAGAGTCGGTTGGTATTGAAACAATAAAAGGTTTCATTCCTGTAGATGATCAAATGAGAGTTAAAAATGGTGATGAAATAATACCTAATATTTGGGCTGTTGGAGATGTAACAGGCAAACTAATGCTTGCCCATACAGCTGCAGCGCAGGGTACTATTGCTGTTGATAATATTTGCGGTGAAAATGTCGAAATTAACTATCAAAGTATCCCTGCAGCAACCTTTACTCACCCTGAGATAAGTTCAGTTGGTCTCTCTGAAGCTGAAGCTAAAGAGAAATCTGAAAAAGAAAATTTTACTATGGGTGTTGTCAAAAGTTTTTTTAAGGCTAATTCAAAAGCATTAGCTGAATTGGAGAGTGATGGATTGCTAAAGTTGATTTTTAATAAAGATAATGGGAAAGTATTAGGTGCTCATATTTTTGGGTTACATGCAGCTGATTTAATACAAGAAATTTCGAACGCTATTTCAAGGAACCAAGATGTAATTGAATTATCTAAAGAAGTTCATACTCATCCCACTCTTAGTGAAGTAGTGGAGGTCGCATATAAACAAGCGGCTTATCAAATAAATAATATCTAAAATTAATGGAGATAAGACGTAGGCCACCAAATCCGACAGTAAGGGTTGAAAAATTAGAATATGCTGTACCTCATAGAGAAGCACAAGCAAAAAATATTCTTGAAGAAATTGTATGGCACAAGGACATTGAAATTAAGAATTTTAAAAAAATAGTTTCTTTAGAAGATCTAATCAAAAAGATTGAAAACCTTCCTGCTCCCAAAGATTTTTATAAAAATATCTTGGAGTCAAAAATAAAACCAGGAGTAATTGCTGAAATAAAAAAAGCTAGTCCGAGTAAAGGAGTTATTAGAAAAGATTTTAATCCTGAAGATATAGCAGTTTGTTATGAAGGATTAGGTGCATCATGTATCTCAGTACTTACTGATAAAAGGTTTTTTCAAGGTAGTTATGAAATACTCGAAACTGTAAGGAAATCAACTAATCTCCCTCTACTCTGCAAAGATTTTATTATTTCTGCTTATCAGATTTATAAAGCAAGGGTATCTGGTGCTGATGCAATATTATTAATTGCTGCGATTTTAAGTGATGACGATTTAATTTATCTAAAGAAAATAGCTGATAATTTAAAGATGAGTGTCCTTGTTGAAGTTCATAACGATAATGAATTAGAAAGGATTCTAAAGTTAAAATCTTTTAATCTTATTGGAATAAATAATAGGGACCTAAAGACTTTTAAAACGGATTTAAAAACATCAATAGAATTGATGCATACATATGCTGATATATTTTTAAAACAAAATATTCTTCCCATTAGTGAATCCGGAATTAATTGTGCCGAAGATTTAGAATCGCTTAGATCTTTTGGAATCAAGGGAGTATTAATTGGTGAAACTTTTATGAGAGAAAGTGATATTGAACAAACTTTCAAGAGATTATTTAACTCACTTTAATTTTGCCTTCAAATCGTGCTATAAAATTGAATAAACAGAATTGTACTGAATATATATGCAGGCTGTAATTTTTACAGGTATAGTTGCAGGATTTGTGCATGTTATTAGTGGCGCTGATCATCTAGTTGCAATGGCACCAGCAGCGATTAATTATCCCCAAAAAGCTCTTAAAAATAGTTTCTCATGGGGCTTAGGACACTCTTCGGGAGTCCTCCTTTTAGCTTTTCTAGCGATTTTTGTTAAAGATATTACTCCATTAAACAAATTTTCCAATATTGCCGAATTCTTAGTGGGAATTTCTCTTCTAATTGTGGGAGTATTTGCTATAAAAAATTCTTTTCAATTAAGTATCCACTCGCATTCACATAAGCATGAGAATGGAATTGCCCATCGTCACTTTCACTTTCATGTTAAAGAACAAAAAAATAATAATAAGCATTCACATGCTTTGACAGGTTTAGGCTTGCTTCACGGTATAGCTGGAGGTTCACATTTTCTTGCAGTTCTTCCTGCTTTAGCACTACCTTTAACAAGTGCTTTCTTATATTTGATTTCATATTTGATTGGTTCACTAATAAGTATGAATCTTTTTACTTGTTTAATATCTTTTACCACCTTTAAAGCAAATCAAAAATTTATTAAAAGATTAATAGCTTTAGCAGGTGGGCTTTCCTTTTCTATGGGATTATTTTGGATTCAAAGAAGTGCTTCTGTTTTTTTGAATTAAAAAATTTTTAATTTAGGAATAATTAATTTAGAGGTAACAATCCCAATTATTTTTTCTTTATTGATTAATCCAAATTTATTACTATCTTCGCTAAATTCAATATTGTCGCCAAAAACCTCAATATTATTTTGATTCACTGAATTTATCCTTTTTATTAGATTTTTATTTTTAAGTGGATGATAAAAAATAACTATTTGGCGATTTTTTAGTATTGATTTATTCTTTTTATATTTTTTAAAAAATACAATGTCCCCTTCTTTTAGGTAAGGTAACATTGATTCACCACTAATAATTGCGGTTTGTCTTAAACCTAAAAAGAATAAAATAAAATCAAAAAAACTTTTGAAAATAATTCTGATTAACTAGCTTTTACAAAAGCGTCTGATCTTCCTTTTGAAGCCCAGAAAATATTATGAATCTTTTCTACATAACTTATGAGTTCTTCTGCTTGTGCTAAATCAATATTAACTTTGCATGCACTGCATAATTTGGCCGCCTTCCAAATGGTTTCATGTAAGTCTGGATAAGTTTCTAAGTGAACTGGTTTAAAGTAATCTGTCCACAAAATTAGAATTTCTTTCTTCGTTTCTTTTGCTTGATCTTCTTTAACTGCAACATATCTAGAAAATGTATTACTGTAAGTAGCCCACTCTGCTGAATCAGTGCTAGAGGGGGCTTCTAGTGCAATAAGTTTTTTTGTCATTGATAAAACTGCTTCAGCAGCAACTCTCGTAGATGCTGGATCATAAACACCACAAGGTCCATCACAGTGAGCATGGACTGTCATTGGAGTTTTTTTATCTAGGAAAGAATTGATTAATTTACTTAACATTTCAAATATTTGGTGTTGTATATATATTACTTGGAGATTAAGTAAATTGAAAAGTCTTAGATATTTTTCTTACTTAATTTAATTGACTTTTAATAATTCAACTTCAAATATCAAAGTTGCATTGGCGGGAATTACATTTCCTGCTCCTCTTGATCCGTATCCAAGTTCCGGAGGGATTGTTAATATTCTTTTCCCTCCAACCTTCATACCTGCTACACCCTCGTCCCAGCCTTTTATTACTCGTCCAGCACCCAAAGGAAAGCTGAATGGAGCTCTACCGATACTTGTGTCGAATTGGGTTCCGTCTTCTAGAGTCCCTGTGTAATTTACTGTAACTGTTTGTCCAGCGCTGGCTTCATCTCCTTCCCCATTTACAATATCTGCAATAATTAGACCACTTTCTGTAGTCCTTGAATTGCTGTCTGATGGTGTTTCTTCTGCCATAGCGAAAAGTATAGGATTTGGATCTGATGGGTCTAGTTCAAATAAATTATTATTTGAGACATTTGATGATTTTGCAACAGTTGTTTTTTGTACTGACTGAGTTTCTGATTCGGCAGCATTAACAACTTGTGGTGAATTAAATTGACTGAAAAGAGTTAATGAAACACAAAAAACAAAAACTGCAAAACTAATAAAGACTTCTTTCACTTAAATTTTGAAAGTTACTAAAACTTAGTTTACAGAATGAAGGTACAATAAATGGGTGGTTATAAATTTAATTTCGTAATTTTAGATTGTTAATCCCAACTCAAATTAAAAGTCTAAGACAATATTTTTATCCTTGTTTAGGAGGAATTCTGGGAGGAATTTCTGTTTCAACTAACTTTTGGCTGATTTTTATGCCGATATCTTTATTTATTTTGTGGAAGGGAAGTGAGAGACGAATAGCAAATTTTTGGTGGGGTTTTTTCTTCATTTTGATAAGTCATTCATGGTTATATGATCTTCATCCATTAACATGGCTTGGGTTTTCATGGCTTTCAAGTTTAATAATCGCCATTTCAATATTATTATTTTGCGCTTTTTTGGGTGGGATATTAGTTTATTTATGGGGATTGTTAGTTGAAAGTATTCTCTGGAAAGAGGATGTTTTTAAAATGAAAATATTACCTTTATCAGTAAAAGTATTTTTTTTATCTTTGACTTGGGGAATTGGTGAATTGATACTTTCTCAAACACCTTTTTTTTGGATAGGTTTAGGAGAGAGTCTTATCCCAGGTGATATTTATCTTGCTGGTTTGGCAAGATGGATTGGCGCAAGTGGTTTATGCGTATTACAAATATTGATAGGATTTTGGATTTTTTTTAGTCACGGTAGATGGAGAAGAAAACTTTATTTTAAAAAAATATTTCTTTTAGGACTTTTGGTTATTTTTTTCTTACATTTATTTGGAGGCTTAATAACTCCAATAAAAAGAAATTATGAATATCCAGTAGCTATTTGGCAAACTAATATACCAACAAGAGAAAAATTAAAAATAGATGATGAATTTATTAAAGAAAAACAATCTATCGCTCAAAAATATGCTTTATCAAACAAAGCGAAACTTCTTGTTGCTCCTGAAGGAACTCTACCTAATAATTTTTATCTTGATAAAAGTAGTAGGGTTAACATGTTGGCAGGAGGTTTCAGAAATTCTAATAATGAGTTAAGAAGTTCTTTACTCGGATTTCAAATTGCAGATAAATCTTTTACCTCATTTATAGATAAAAATAGACTTGTTCCATTAGGTGAAAAAATACCTAGATTTCTAGATAGTTTTTCAAGCGGATTATCTGCAGTAGGAGGAATTCAACCAGGCTCTGCTTCAAGATTTTTTGATCCTAAATTTACACCCCCATTAGCAGTAGCTATCTGTTATGAAATTAGTGATGGATTGAAAATAAGAAAGGCTATTAATAACGGTGCAAAACTAATAATAACTGCAGCAAATTTAGATCCCTATCCAGCTAAGCTTTATAATCAATTACTATCTTTGGCTAGATTAAGGAGTATTGAAAATAAAACAGATAATCTACTTGTATCAAACACCGGCCCATCGGGTTTAGTTCAAAATGATGGAAAAATAATTCAACTTCTAGATTTAAATGTGGAACAAAATAAAATAGTTTTCCCTAATTTCTCATCCGAAAAGACTTTGTATACAAAATTTGGAGATAAACCTATTTTGTTATTGTTTATATTTTTAATGGGATTAAATTTTTTTTGGAAAATTAATTAATTAATCCGCCACCTAATAAAATTTCTCCTTTATAAAAAACCGCAGCTTGTCCAGGTGTTACCGAATTTTGACTTTCATCAAAAATTAATTTAAATGTTTTTGGATTATCTAAATTTTTCAAGGGTATTAAAGTTCCTTTTACTGGATGACTTCTATATCTGATTTGTGCTTCTACTTCTATCTCTTGCTTAGGTTCTTCGATTGAAACCCAGTTAACCTTACTAATTATTGCTTCTTTATTAAGAAGATCACTTTTATCCGCTACATAAACTATGTTTTTTACCCTGTCTAAACTTTTTACATATAATGGATCCGGCCAAGCAATGCCCAAACCTTTTCTTTGACCTATCGTAAAGTGCTGAATACCATTATGATTTCCTAGGACTTTCCCATTTACATGCACAATTTCTCCTTCTTTGGGTTCAATGTGTTTGTCGATAAATTTCTGCATTGATCCATAATGCTCAACTAAACATAAATCTTGACTTTCTGGTTTTTGAGCAGTTCTAAGGCCTAATCTAAGGGCTTCCTTTCTTGTTTCTTCTTTTTTCATTTCACCAAGAGGAAATTTTAATCTGCTTAGTACTTCTTGTGAAATAGAATAAAGAAAATAACTTTGGTCTTTGTTTTGGTCAGCACCTCTAAGAAGAAGGAAGTCCTTAAATACTAAGCTCTTGCAATCAAGTTTTTCAGCATAAGTTGATTTTTTTATCCTTGCATAATGTCCTGTTGCAATATGAGTAAAGTCTTTTTTGTTTATTGCGTAATTAAGCATCTCTTCGAACTTCACATTCTTATTGCACATCGAACATGGAAGTGGAGTAAATCCTTTCTCGTAGCTTTCAGTAGTTTTTTTAATTACCTCTCTTTCGAAAATTTCTCTTGAATCTATTATTTTATGATTAATTCCTAAATCTTCACAAAGGCCGGCAGCATCTACTAATCCTTCAGAACAACAGGAGCCTTGTCCTTTCATTAGCCAAAGAGTTAGTCCCTCAACATTCCAGCCTCTTTCAACAAGAAGAGCAGCTGAAAGGGAACTATCTACTCCACCAGAAAGACCTACAATAATATTTTTCTTCTTTTTAGTTTTATTATTAGTAGAAAGATAGTTCTCTAATTTTTTATCCTTTTGTGTCTTTAACATGGAAGTTTAAAATTTTTTGAAAAGTACTTCGATTGCTTTGTATTAATTATGAATGAAATTGGATGGCCAACAATTGATTCAAAAAATTTAATTGTTGATTCAAAGCAAATGTTGATATTAGAGAAAGAAATGTTTTCTGATGGAATGCCACAAGAAGCATTGATGGAAAAAGCTGGTATCCAAATTAGTAGATGGCTCATGAAAAGGAAATCTCTCCTAAAACATGGAATAACTGTTTTGATAGGGCCTGGTCATAATGGTGGTGATGGTGCTGTAATAGCTAGAGAGCTTTTTTTGAAAGGTTTTTTAGTTCAGGTATGGAGTCCATTTCCGATTAGAAAAACTTTAACAAATAACCACCTTAATTATCTTACATCTATTGGTGTCACAAAATTAGTAGCCCCCCCTGATGCAAATGGCAAAGAACTCTGGATCGATGCGGTTTTTGGTAATAATCAAACAAGAAAAGTTGATAATAAATTAATTAAGCTATTTAATCAAAAATTTCATAACAAATATGGAAAGATAATAAGCATTGATATTCCAACAGGATTATGTCCTGATAAAGGAAAGCCTTTTTTAGATAATGCAGTAAAGGCAGACTACACCTTAGCTATAGGTCTTAATAAAATTGGGTTAACACAAGATTCTGCTTTACCTTATATTGGAGAACTGAACCATATAGATATTGGTTTACCTATTAGTAAATTGTCCAAAGTTGATAAAAAGATTTTTAAGGTTACTTATAAAGATTTAAAAAATATTGATTTACCTTCTTTACCAAAAAATTTCAACAAATATAAAAGAGGTAGAACATTACTAATAGCCGGAAGTGAAAAATATCCTGGCGCTGCATACTTAGCATTAAAAGGGGCTATATCAAGTGGAGCAGGCTTTATCTCTGCGGTCTTGCCTCGGACAGTTGCTGAATCTTTTTGGCAAGTTGCCCCAGAAATAGTTTTAAAAGAAGCTATGCAATCTAACCATAACGGAAATGCATCTTTATTTAGTGCATTAAAGAATATTGATTTAAGTGCATTTGATTCATTAGCAGTTGGCCCAGGAATAGGAATTGATAATGATGATTGGCAAAAATCAGAAGATTATCTTTTAGGTTTTGGAGGATTATTGATCTTGGATGCAGATGCACTTAATAGAATTTCGGAATCTAAGTTAGGGGCAAATTTCTTTTTAGAAAGGAAATTTAAAACATGGATCACACCACATAGGAAAGAATTTAGAAGGCTATTCCCTGATATCAAATCAGATACAAATGTTGGGCTAGCTTTTGAAGCAGCAAAAGAATTTAACATTAGTATTTTATTAAAGGGAGCTAACAGCATAGTTGCAGATAATAAAAAAGTATGGCAACTTTTTGGAACCGATTCTCAGACCGCTAGAGCAGGATTGGGTGATCTTTTATCTGGATTTATAGCTGGCAGTTCTGCGATTGATTTAACCTTTTGTAGAAATATAACAACAGATTTTTTTGCTAGATACGTACTTTTGCATTCATTTTCTGCATCAAAGTGCAAAAAAGGGTCAAATGCTTCTGCTATTGGAGACGAATTGTCGAAATTAATGAGAAATAGAAAAATGAGACAAATATCTTGAAAGAAACAATTTTATAGAGTTATTTTTAGTTTTAAACACATAAGTGTACAAATATTACTTGAAATCTGAAGCGCGCATTAAATATTTGGCTATTTCTTAAAAAGTGTAGGAAAGTTTTAATACCTAATTCAGGTCAATAAATGGTTTCATCGTTACCAATTCAAGAAGAAGCACCCAAGAGAAGAAGTAATGATCCAATAAGTTGGTATCTGCAAAATATTGGGAGAGTTCCGTTATTAACACCTGCAGAGGAGATTGAATTGGGTAATCAAGTCCAGAAAATGATGATTCTTACAGAAGATGGACAACTAAATGAAAAGATTAATGAATTTACAACTCAGCAAAAAAGAATAATAAAAATTGGCAGAAGAGCCAAAGAAAGAATGATGAAAGCTAATTTAAGATTAGTTGTCAGTGTGGCAAAAAAATATCAAGGTAAAGGACTAGAACTTCTTGACCTAGTACAAGAAGGTTCTCTTGGGTTAGAGAGGGCTGTTGAAAAATTTGATCCGACAAGAGGATATAAGTTTTCTACTTACGCTTTTTGGTGGATTAGACAGAGTATGACAAGAGCAATTGCATGTCAATCAAGAACAATTCGATTACCTGTTCACCTAAGTGAAAGGTTGGCTTCCATTCGAAAAGTTAGTAGAGATTTGGCTCATAAACTTGGTGCTATGCCAAGCAGAATTGAAATTGCGGAGGCGATGGAAATTGATGTTGAAGAATTGGATTCTGTTTTAAGACAAGCCTTATCTACAAGTAGTTTAGATGCTCCAGTAAATGGTGATGATGGAAGGAGCTTTTTAGGTGATTTGATTGCAGATACTAATAATGAAGAACCTTTAGATCAAGTTGAACAAAAAATGCATCAAGAGCAACTTGGGAAGTGGTTAAGTCATTTGAGTGAGCAAGAGCAACATGTTCTCAAATTAAGGTTTGGACTTGATGCAAATGAGAGACATACGCTTGCTGAAATTGGAAGATTATTAGAAGTCTCGAGAGAAAGAGTAAGACAAGTTGAACTTAAGGCACTAAGAAAATTAAGAAATTTAACTAGAAAATTACCTAGTGGTATTTAATCTAATCTTCTGCCCAAATATATTTAGTTAATTCTTTTGAAGGAGGTTCAGGTGCTTCGATAGCATTTTTAACAGAATCAGATATCTCTGCATCAATTTTCTTTTCAATAATTTTTAATTCTTCTTCCGTTGCGAATTTACCATCAATAATTTCTTGAGCTAATTTCTTAATAGGATCTCTTTTCCCCCAAAACTCCTTCTCTTTTTCAGACCTTAATTCATCTGGATCTGCAAGTGAATGCCCTCTGTATCTATAGGTCAGACATTCTAGAAGTGTGGGCCCTTCTCCTGCTCTAGCTCGTTCAATTGCTCTTTGTGCGGCCCCTCGAACTGCTAATACATCCATACCATCAACTTCTTCGCCGTGCATACCAAAAGCAGATGCTTTTCTCCAGATTTCAGGATTGCTAGTAGCTCTATCGTGAGCCATACCAATAGCCCATTTATTATTTTCAACAACAAAAATTATGGGTAATTTCCATAACTGGGCCATATTTAAACATTCAAAAAACTGCCCATTATTGCAAGTCCCATCTCCAAAGAATGCTGCAGTTACTGCATCACTAGTACTATTACCAGCAACTTCTTTTTTGTATTTACTTGAAAAGGCTGACCCTAAAGCAACTGGAATTCCCTCTCCAATAAATGCATATCCTCCGAGTAAGTGATGCTCTCTTGAAAATAAGTGCATGGATCCACCTCGCCCTTTGCTACAACCAGTAGCTTTACCAAAAAGTTCACTCATAACTTCAAATGAGGGAACACCCGCACTTAGTGCATGAACATGATCGCGATAGGTACTACAAAACCAATCATGTTTCTTTTTCATGGCGCCAATTACTCCCGTGCTTATAGCCTCTTGACCGTTATATAAATGAACAAAACCAAACATTTTTCCTCTGTAATACATTTCTGCACACTTATCTTCGAACCTACGACCAAGCGTCATGTCTTCATAAAGAAATAATCCGGTTTCTCGATCTAATTTGGCTTTTTTAATGTCTTGAAGATTTGAGATTCTCTCTACGTGTGTTTCCAAGAAAAATACCTTAACGAAGTTTTGATTTGTTAACATTCTAAGATGTGAAGGGCAATTTTCATGATTTTTTTTAATAACTCTGTAAGACCCTGTGAAAAAAAAAATTAACTTGATAAAATTTGTCTAAGAAATTTCAATAGGATATTTGTTTGGAACTTCCTTTAGACCATTTTCGTTTAATTGGCGTAAGCCCCTCTGCAACTTCTGAGGAAATATTAAGGGCGTTTCAATTGCGGTTAGATAAAACACCAGATGAAGGTTTTACTTATGAAGTTTTAACCCAAAGATCTGAGTTGCTGCGCCTTACTGCCGATCTACTTACAGATCCAGAAAGCAGAAGAGAGTACGAAAATTTAATGTTAAATGGAAAATCTGGATTAGAGTTTTCCTCAAATAGAGAAGTAGCAGGATTAATACTTCTTTGGGAATCGGGTTCACCAAAAGAAGCTTTTAAAATTACGAGAAAAGCATTGCAGCCCCCACAAACTCCAGCTTTAGGAAGTAGTAGAGAAGCTGATCTAACATTATTGGCTGCTTTAACAGCTAGAGATTCTGCAATTCAAGAACAACAGCTTAGATCCTATTCGAACGCGGCTGACTTTTTACATGAGGGTATACAACTTCTACAAAGAATGGGAAAGCTTGGAGATATAAGAAAAGAACTCGAAGAAGATTTGGTTGCTCTTCTTCCCTATAGAATCCTAGATCTACTTAGTAGGGATCTAAATGATCAAGAATCGCATAAAAAAGGCTTAGGTATGTTGGAAAATTTAATAACCAAAAGAGGCGGTTTGGAAGGTAATAATAAATCTGAATATAAAGATTATTTAAATCAGCAAGAGTTTGAAGCTTTTTTTCAACAAATTAAGCCATTTTTGACAGTGCAAGAACAGATTGATTTGTTTCTTGTATTACAAAAAAGAGGATCATTAGAAGCTGGATTTTTAGCTTTTCTATCCTTAACAGCTATTGGTTTCTCTAGAAGAAAGCCGGAAAAATTATTTGAAGCTAGGAGAATTTTAAAGAAACTAAATTTATCCGGTCTTGATTCAATGCCTTTAATTGGTTGTTTAGACTTGCTTTTAGCTGATATTGACCAGGCTTCTGCAAGGTTTTCAAGTAGTTCTGATGAAAATTTACGAGATTGGCTTAATAATTTTCCTGGAAATAAATTAGAGGCGATATGTCTTTTCTGTAAAAATTGGTTAGAGAATGATGTTTTAGTTGGTTATAGAGATATTGACTCAAAAGAGGTGGATTTAGATTCTTGGTTTGAAGATAGGGAAATTCAAGAATTTATTGAAAAATTAGAAATCAAATCAAATAAAATTGCAATTAGATCAAATTTTCAAAACCAACAAATTGAGAAGGAATTTTCTACAAAAACGACTGAAGATTTTGATAATACATTAGTTAATAATGATGAAAGGAGATTACCTTGGCCTGGTGGCATAAAACAAGATTATGAACAGGTAGAGATCAAAGAAAACGAATTCAACGAGGAATACTTTAAGAAAAAACCAATAGAGTTTTATAATTTTTTAATTGAAAAAATTGCTGAATTAAAGTTTAATTTTGGCGAATTCTTGAAGGATAAAGAGATTATCAATCGGTCACCTTATTTGATTTATATTTATGCGTTTTTCTTCTTATTTGCATTTGGCATTGGTATTGGATTTTTAAGAAATAATTTAAAAAAGTCAATTCAGGAAGGAGCTATTGCTGAAAAAACTTTAATTGCCATAGATAAAAAGCAAAAGCTTAGTGAGAAAGATATTGCTAAAGAAATAAAAAAAAATCCCTCAAGCAAATTGGATTCTATTCCTGAGAAGTCTACTTCAGTCATTTCCTATGAATTCAAAGAACTTAATACCCCTTCACCTTCTTTGGAAGATATAAGGAATTTAATTAATGGATGGCTTCTAAGTAAAAGTAATTACTTATCGGGAAAGAGTGAAATTAATCTCTCTAAGTTTGTTAGTAAAGGTCTAATTGATCGTACAATCGAAGAAAGACAGAACGATATCAAGAAGGGTATTTATAAAGAAATTAATTCCCAAATTCGTAAGATTGATTTGGACTCGCAAACGTCATCTCGGATAGTTGTTTTAGTGGAATTAAATTATCTAGAGAGAATAGTAAAGAATTCTGGAGAATTTGTTAATGAAACATCATTGATTCCTCTTAAAGTTAAATATATTTTGGGTTTTTCAAATAAATCATGGAAATTGGTTGATTTCGTTAGTGGTTTGTAAGTATAAACTTCGAGATCATCTATAATATTTAAAAATTCTTTTTAATAATGTTTGATGAACTATCATCACGCTTTGAAGACGCAGTAAAAGGTTTAAGAGGCGAAGCAAAAATTAGTGAAAACAATATCAATGATGCCTTGAATCAGGTAAAAAGAGCACTTCTTGATGCAGATGTTAGTTTATCTGTAGTAAAAGATTTTATATCAGATGTTAAAGATAAAGCTATCGGAGAAGAAGTTGTTAGGGGCGTAAACCCAGGTCAAAAATTTATTGAGGTTGTAAATAAAGAATTGATTAGCATCATGGGGAATGAGAATTCTCCATTAAACGAAAATGAAAATAGCCCCACTGTTATTTTAATGGCAGGACTTCAGGGAGCTGGTAAAACAACTGCAACAGGGAAATTAGGCCTTTATTTAAAGGAAAAAGAAAAAAAGGTTCTTTTAGTGGCTGCAGATATTTATCGACCAGCAGCTGTAGAACAACTTAAAACATTAGGAAGTCAATATGAATTAGAAGTTTTTTCAGCTAAAGAAAAAAATAGCAAACCAGAAGAGATAACGAAGGATGCATTGAATTATGCGAATAAAAATAATTTTAATTCGATCATTATTGACACTGCAGGAAGATTGCAAATTGATGATTCAATGATGAGTGAAATGGTTCGGATAAAAGAAGTTTCTAATCCTGATGAAGTTTTACTTGTTGTTGATTCTATGATTGGACAAGAAGCTGCTGACTTGACAAAGTCATTTCATGAAAAAGTGGGCATTTCAGGGGCGATACTAACCAAGTTGGATGGCGATTCAAGAGGAGGAGCTGCTTTATCAATAAGAAAAATAAGTGGTAAACCTATTAAATTTATTGGTGTAGGCGAAAAAATAGAGGCACTACAACCATTCCATCCAGAGAGAATGGCTAGCAGAATTTTAGGTATGGGTGATGTATTGACACTTGTTGAAAAAGCCCAAAAGGAAGTTGAGCTCGCTGATGCAGAAGCTATGCAAAAGAAACTTCAAGAAGCAACTTTTGATTTTAATGATTTTGTTAAGCAAATGAGATTAATTAAAAGGATGGGATCACTTGGTGGATTAATAAAATTAATACCTGGTATGAATAAAATTGATGATGGGATGATAAAAGATGGAGAAGATCAACTCAAGAAAATAGAATCTATGATCTCTTCAATGACTCTTGAAGAGAAACAAAAACCTGAGGTTCTTGCTGCTCAGCCTTCAAGAAGACAAAGAATTGCTCAGGGTAGTGGCTATGAAGCAAAAGATGTAGATAAAGTATTAGCTGATTTTCAAAGAATGAGAGGCTTTATGAAACAAATGTCGAACGGAGGAATGCCAGGAATGGGAGGAATGCCAGGAATGGGAGGAATGCCAGGAATGGGAGGAATGCCAGGAATGGGAGGAATGCCAGGAATGGGAGGTAATAAACAAATGAAAAAACAAAAAAATAATAAAAAGAAAAAAGGTTTTGCAGATTTGTAGTTTCTAAATTTTTACCTTTAAATGATATTATTATTAAAAACGTATTAATTTAAAATGATTAAATTGCGCCTTAAGCGCTTTGGAAAGAAAAAAGAGGCAAGTTTCAGAATTGTTGCATGCAATAGTACTTCCAGAAGAGATGGTAGACCTCTACAAGAACTAGGTTTTTATAACCCAAGAACTAAAGAAACTAGGCTTGATACAGAAGCTTTAAGAACAAGACTTATTCAGGGTGCTCAGCCAACTGATGTTGTAAGATCTTTATTGGAAAAAGGCGGTTTATTAGAAAAAAAAGAGAGGCCCTCTATCGCTATTGGTAAGGCTAAGATAGAGCAGGAAAAAGTTGCTAAAGCCAAAACTAAAGACGAAGAAAATGATAGTAATGAAGCTGTAAGCGATAGTAATGAAGCTGAAAGCTAGTGGTTTGATTAATTTTTATTCTTATAAAATAACTAGATGAAGGAAGTTTCCAAAACTGGTCACTTCACTATAGATTTGCCAAGCTCTGATGCCGCTACAGCATTATCTGGACCGGGTAATTCTTTTTTAAAAAAGTTTGAATCTCTTACAGGAGTTTCTTTAACTATAAGAGGTTTACAACTTGAGATGAACGGTGTCATATCTAACATTGAGAGAGCGTCAGCATTAGTAGAGCTGACAAGACCAATTTGGGAACAAGGGTTAGAAGTCCCAGAAGTAGATCTTAAAGCGGCTTTAAGTTCTCTAAATATGGGAGAGTCGTCTTCGCATGCTGAACTTGGAAAAAAAGTTCTTGCGCGTTCCAAAGAAGGAAGATATTTAAGACCAAGAACTATAAGGCAAAAAGAATATGTTGAATCAATTGAAAACTTTGATCTTACGTTCGCAATTGGTCCAGCTGGAACTGGCAAGACATTTTTAGCAACTGTTTGCGCAGCAAGATTATTGAACGAGAAAAAAATTGAAAAAATCATCTTAACCAGACCAGCTGTAGAAGCCGGCGAAAGTTTAGGATTTCTGCCTGGTGATTTGCAACAAAAAGTAGATCCATATTTAAGACCCCTATTTGATTCTTTACATAGTATTTTCGGGTTTGATAGAACGAATTCTTTAATCGATAAAGGAATTATTGAAGTTGCTCCTTTAGCATTTATGAGAGGAAGAACCTTAGATAATTCATTGATTATCTTGGATGAAGCACAAAACACAACTTGCTCTCAAATGAGAATGTTTTTAACCAGATTAGGTGAAAGATCTAAAATGGTTGTAAACGGTGATATTACGCAAATTGATTTAAAAAAAGATCAGGAAAGCGGCCTTATCGAAGCATCGAGAATTTTCTCTGAAACTCCAGGTATAAAATTTTGCTATTTAAATGTTGAAGATGTAGTTCGTCATCCTTTAGTGCAGAAAATCATTGAGGCTTATCAATAAATTAATTACTCTGGTGATCCGTACCCTGAAATTTTAAAAATCAAGTAGAATATACTCATATTTATTTTATAAAAATGCCAGCAAGTAGTAATTTTAATCAAGCTATTCGTGAAGCGCAAACCAGTTCAATAGTTGGACCTAATGTTGTTCAAAAAGCTTTACCTTACGTAGGCGGAGGAATGGTGCTAACTTCCTTAGGCGTTTTGGCAGGTATCTCACTGATAGCAACAAATCCTGGACTTTTCCAGCCTCTCTCAATAGTTGCTTTAATTGCAGAATTGATATTGTTTTTTATAGCCACAAGCGCTGCAAATAATGCAAATAATGCAAAAGCCTTGCCTTTACTAACGGCATTTAGTTTGTTAACTGGATTCACTTTAAGTGGAATTGTAGCTTTAGCTATAGGAACAATCGGTATTGGTTCGGTTGGAACAGCTGCTTTAGCTACAGGTATAACTTTCGTTATTGCATCCTACACTGGCCAAAGAATGAGTGATAGTGTTGGTCAAGCACTAAGTGGAGTAGTTGGTCTTGGGTTGATAGGACTACTCATAGCGATGTTTGTCCAATTAATTGGAGGATTTTTTGCTCCAGGTGTTTTTGGAGGTTCAGGACTTGAATTGATAATTGCAGGGTTTGGAACTGTCTTATTTGTTGCTATGTCTTTCGTGGATTTCTATACAATGCCAAGAAGATATAATGATGATCAATACCTCGCAGGTGCTTTAGGTATGTATTTAACTTATATAAATCTCTTTGTTTTTATATTAAGACTAATGATTGCACTTCAAGGCGGCGGAAGAAGAGACTAACAAATTAATTAATTAAACAACTAACCCAAAGCGTAGATTTATTTCTACGCTTTTTTATTGGGCGATATCAAGAATTTGTTTTTTTATAAATTCCTTTTGCTCTGAGTCATATTTGACTGAATTATTAAAACTATTTCCCATATTATCTAAGTCTCTAATGACTTGATTGACAGACTTTGTAACTGACTTAGTTTCTAGCAGTCTCAAAATAGCCTTACATCTATCTGAAATATTTTCCGATGTTATTTCATATTCATGATTATTATCTCTTCGATGAATGATAATTTGAGCGGAACTCATTATTAAATTTTTTACTACTATTTCTGTTATAGCATCGCCACCTTCGTTCAGTTTGTAAATTAGTGAAAAAGGAAGTTTATCTAACAAAAAACAATCTTTATCTGATAAAGCGTATGCAAAAAATCCTCTGAGTCCATTTCTTGTTTTAGTTAGCTCTGCGATTCTATCTGCTAAAACCTCTTCGCTGAGTAAATCTTCACCCCACTCTTTGCACCATTGCGCGGATATGTTTATTGCTTGAGTGAACGAAGCTTCATTTAAATTTATGGTTTTTTTTTCCATTTTTGATCAGAATTTTATTATTGATGCATTAAAAGTCTTTGTCCAATTATAGATCTGGGTTTGTAACTTTACTAGGAAGGCCAAATGTCGGTAAATCTACTTTAATAAATAAATTGATTGGAGAAAAAATAACAATTACTTCTCCAATAGCGCAAACTACTAGAAATAAATTAAAAGGAATACTTACTACAGACAATGGGCAAATAATTTTTGTTGATACGCCAGGTGTTCATAAACCTCATCATCGACTTGGAGAGATATTAGTAAAAAATGCAAAATCTGCAATTAATGGAGTTGATATGGTAATTTTTGTAATTGATTCAAGTGAAGAACCTGGTAGAGGTGATGAATATATTTTGAACTTTTTAATCGCAAATAAAACTGAGTTTATTGTTGCCTTAAATAAGTGGGATTTGGTTAATAAAGAATTTAGGAGTTTACGATTGGATCAATATAGAAGATTTTTTGGAATTAATAGAAACTTTCAAATTGTAAGTGCTTCTCAAGGAGAAGGATGTTCTGAACTAGTTGATATGGCACTTAATTTTCTTCCAGAGGGACCAAAACTTTATGGCGAAGAGACTATTTGCGATCAACCATTAGATAACTTATTATCTGATTTAGTAAGAGAGCAGGTATTAATAAATACAAGAGAAGAGGTACCACATAGTGTCGCAGTAAAGATAGAAAAGAGAGAGGAAATGAAAAGAAAAAATGGCAAAGTTTTTACAGCTATTTTGGCTACTATTATTGTTGAAAGATCAACTCAAAAAGGCATTCTTATTGGAAAGAAAGGTTCAATGTTAAAAATGATTGGTCAGTCAGCAAGATCAAATATGTCAAAATTAATTGATGGTCCAGTTCACCTAGAGTTGTTTGTGAAAGTTGTTCCAAGTTGGAGAAAAAAAGAATCAAGGTTAATTGAGTTTGGTTATGAGGAAGATTTCTAAATGAGTGGTTTTAATTTTGATGTAATTACATTGTTCCCTAAAGCTTTTGAATTAATAAATAATTTAGGGGTCATCACAAGAGCTCTAGATAAGAATTTGATCGATGTAAATTTACATGATTTAAGAGAATATGGAGAAGGTTCTTACAGGCAAGTAGACGATAAGCCTTATGGAGGAGGAGCAGGTATGGTTTTAAAACCTGAACCTATTTATAAGGCATATGAATCAATTAGAAAATCACCTAAAAGTAAAACTTTGCTGATGACCCCACAGGGTAAAGTCCTAAAGCAAAAGGATCTTGCGAGATGGTCCACTTTGGATCAAATCATAATAATTTGTGGTCAATATGAAGGTTTTGATGAAAGGATTAGATGTTTAGCTGATGAAGAGATTTCGATAGGCGATTATGTACTTTCTGGAGGTGAAATACCTGCTATATCAATAATTAACGGTTTGACTAGATTATTACCAGGAACTCTTGGTGATCCAGACTCCTTAGTCGATGAGAGTCATAATTCTTCTTTATTAGAATATCCTCAATACACGAGGCCGTTAACTTTTAAAGATATGAAAGTGCCAGATATTCTAGTGAGCGGTAATCATGAAGAGATTAAATCGTGGAGAAGACAAAAAAGTTTTGAAAGAACATTGGAGAGAAGAAGTGACTTAATTTCAAATGAAAACTACAAAAAATCCCCGCAAAGTAAGAGAATAATAAAAGAATATAATCAATTCATGAAATTTAGAATAGGTAATGGATACGATATTCACAGACTGGTAGAGGATAGAGATTTAATTATTGGAGGTGTAAAATTGCATCATCCTGAAAATTTAGGATTGGATGGTCATAGTGATGCTGATGTTTTAAGTCACTCAATAATGGATGCATTATTGGGAGCACTTTCGCTCGGCGACATAGGAAAGTATTTCCCCCCATCTGATGAAAAATGGAAAAATGCTAATAGCTTGTTTTTGTTATCAAAAGTAATTGACTTGATAAGACAAGATGGTTGGGAAATAAATAATATTGATAGTGTTCTCGTTGCCGAAAGGCCAAAAATCATGCCACATATAAAACTAATGAAAAAAAATATTTCTGAAATATTGAATATTGATGAAAATCTAATTGGAATTAAAGCAACTACGAATGAGAAATTGGGTCCAGAAGGGAGAGAAGAGGGTATAAGTTGCCATTCAGTAGTTCTACTTGAGAAAAAATGAGATTTAATTTAAATTTGAAAAAAAAATTTCAAAAATTTTGTTTACTATTAATCTGTTTAGTATTTGTAATTTTTCAATCTGATATTCCCAATTTAAAAGCTCTTACAATGGATAACTATCAAAGTGAAATGATCATAGAGGAATTAAGACTTAAAGTACCTGCCGATGTAAAAGCAGCTTGGTTAAATGCTGAAAAAGAAATATGGGAGCCATGGTTATCTTCTCAAGATGGTTTTTTGGGAAGACAATTATATTGGGATAAAGAAAAAGAAGAAGCTTTAATATTGGTAAATTGGAAAAGTAAGAAATTATGGAAAAGCATACCAATGTCAGAAGTAAATGTAGTTCAACAAAAATTTGAAGATAACGTTAAAGCTGCTCTAAATATAGGCGAAAATCCTTTTGAATTAATTTATGAGGGAGAATTAGATAAGCAAAGATGAATTTTGATATTAAGTTTGATTTTCAAAGAAGAGATAGACTTGGAATCATTGAGGCTATTTGGGGACAAGATAAGAGTATCGACCAATTAGAGAGATTATCTGAAAATGTATTAAGTAAAAATGAGGTTGTTTTTATTACTAGGATTAATAGTGAAAAGGCTAAACATCTTTTAGATTTGTATGATGATGCACGATTCTATGAAGAAGCAAATTGCCTAATAATTGGGAAAAATCTGAATAAAATAAATACGAATAAAAAAGTTGCCATAATTTCGGGCGGCTCAAGCGATTTGGCCGTAACACTTGAAGCACAATTAGCGCTTCGAATTTATGGAGTGAATTGTCAATCTTTTATAGATGTTGGAGTAGCTGGACTTCATCGATTGATGAGTCAGTTAGAAGAAATTAATAAATATGATGTATTAATAGTTTGTGCTGGAATGGAAGGAGCTTTGGCAACAGTTGTGGGCGGATTGTTGGCACAACCGATAATAGCAGTACCTGTTTCAGTCGGCTACGGTGTTAGTAAGGATGGAGAAACTGCTTTAAATAGTATGTTGTCAAGTTGTTCTCCAGGTATTTCAGTTATGAATATAGATAATGGTTACGGCGCAGCAATGGCGGCACTCAGAATTATTAAAAGTATTTCTTAAAAAATTACTTTTTTTCTATTTCTAATAGGTTTTCTATCCATAAATTAAGTTGTTTTGATAGCATCCCTTCTTCTCTCATTTTGATTGCTTTTATCACGACTTGCGTGTTTACCCACTCTGGAAATCTTTTCGGCATTTATTTTTATATTCAGTAATTTTAATTTGGTACAAATTTTTATAAAAACAAGATCAAGGTAACAAATTTAATCTTTTTTGTTTGATTTTGTACCTAATCTAGACAGCTCAGATGAGGTATGTTCACTTTCTACATTTTTTAATCTTTCAATTAGCTCAGAGAGATCTTTATGTGCTAACTCACCATTTTGTTCCCATTTAAGAGATCTTGAGTTAATATCAATTTTTTCTTTCATTGTTAAACTTAAGTATTAAAAATATATAACGAAAAAAGGAGAATTTTGGTTATTGTTGCAAGCCTAAACTTAAAAAATTATGAAGATTTTTAATATATTAAGAATTTATCTTTAACCACCACCAACAATTGAAACGATTTCCAAATTATCACCATCTTTAAGCTTCACTTTTTCCCATTTCATTGAATTTATGATTAGATTATTTAACTCAACTACAATTGTGTTTGGTTTATATCCCATATGGTTAAGAGCTTTAGATAGTAGAGCATTTTCTTGATCCAATTCTATTTTTTTTTCTTCTCCATTTACCCTAATTTTCATGAGATAACTCTTTTAGAATCATAATAGCGTCTTCTTTAGGATCTTCAGAATTCATTAATTGCGAAACTAAGGCAACTTTTTTAAACCCATTTCTTTTTAAATATGAAATATTATTTGACTTGATTCCTCCAATAGCAAACCAAGGAATATTTAAATCCTTTGTTAATGTTTTGATATTTTCAATACCTAAGGGTTTTTTATTCTTTTTTGTTGTAGTTTCAAATACTGGTCCTATGCCTATGTAATCACAACCTTCCTTAAGGGCTTTTGAAATATCAATTGCATTATTTGCACTTATACCGATAATTTTTGAATATCCTAATAGTTTTCTTGCGGTTTTTAAGTTTAAATCGTCTTGTCCAAGATGAATTCCATCCGCGTTAGATGCTAGAGCTATATCAAGTCTATCGTTAACGATAAATAAAGAATTATATCTTTTACATAGATTCTTAATTTGAATTGCTTTTTGTAGATGATCTTTATCAGTTCCCGTTTTAAATCTATGCTGAATAATTCTTACTCCCGCAATTAAAATCTCTTCTATTATTTCTAATAAATTGTCCTTTTGATCTGTGATTACATATAAGTCATTTTCTTTTAAAATTTTCTCCGACTTCTTACACTTGCTATAACTTAATAAGTCAATTTCAATAGTATAAATTTCATATCTAATTTCCGATGCTATTTTTGAAAGCTCATGATTCTGCAGCCTTGAGAATTCTTCTATGACTCGTAATGCTTCTTGAACTCTGGCTGAATTAGAACTTATAATTTGCTCAGAAGTTTTTCTGTTGATTTGCTCTTGATGAGTCAATCCTTTACATTTGTCCTCAATGTGATTTCTAGATTGTTTATAAACTTCTAAATGATTTTTTCCTAAAATTTGTCTAAAATTTTTAATCTTTTCAACGTATTTTTCATTGCCTATGCCAAATCTAGCCCAATCCTCTAATACTCTTAGTCCTTCTCTAGCTCTATCTAGATTAGCGTCAATAATTTGATAAATTCTTAAATCTTCAGCGTCTTTAGTATTGAAATTCAGCATTTGTAATTTATTTTTTGTAGTTTTTAAAAATTTTCAGAGCATTATCTCTATCTTTTTTAATTTGATTAGAAAGTTGATCTATATTTTTGAACTTGATTTGAGATCTAAGTTTTTCAACTGGTTCAACAGATAGATTTAAACCATACAGATCGATATCTTTATTTATTAAATGAACTTCAACTGCAGATGGCAATAAAGGATTTATTGTTGGTTGAGAGCCAAGATTCATAACAGATTCAATTTTTTTGTTGGAATTTTCTATGGTTGTCCAAGATGCGTAAACTCCTTCTCCAGGTAAAAATTTTCTACCATCTATTTCAAGATTTGCGGTAGGCCATCCTATACTTTTTCCAATTCCTTTACCTTTAACAACCTTTCCATTAAAACTATAAGGCCTATTAAGAATTTTGAAAGCATTTTTCAGATCACTTTTCTCTAATAAATTTCTTATTCTGCTGCTGCTGATTCTACCTTCTTTGTCTTCTAAAATTGGAGTAATTTTTAGATTAATATCTGTATCCTTAATCATATTTTTTATTGTATTTATATCTCCACTTCTTCTGAAACCAAACTTAAAATTAGCACCTACAGAAATGTTTTTTGCTTTTAATTGATTTATCAAAATATCTCTTACGAATCTTTCTGCACTTAATTTGGATAGTTCCGTATCAAAAGGAATCAGAACTAATTGTTCAATGCCGAGATCTTCAAGAATAGATAGTTTTTCATAAGGGAGATCAAGTCTAAGACGCGTCTCTTTGTAAAGAACTTCTCGGGGATGAGGCCAGAAGCTTGCAATTGTTGGGGTATATTGATTTTCTTGAACCACACTTTTTATTAATTGTCTGTGGCCAGCATGAAGGCCATCAAAACTTCCAATAGCTATTGAGGTAGGACTCTTAACTTCAGATGGCGATATTAAAGAGATCAAAAGATTACGTGCAATTTTATGATTTTAGTGGCAAATTTGGATTGATTACAGTTTATTCAATCAAATGAATGTCTGACAAAATGGATTTTCAGTCCCTTTCATTTGGAATGCGGCGCATCGGATGGATACGCTTTTGGGTTCAGTCCATTTTAGGTGTTGTTGTTGCAGCTGTTTTGCTTTTTTCAAATGTTGTAAATAACAGCGAAGGACAGCTTGGCTTAGCGCCTGGTCTATCACTTACTACAATATCCCTGATTTTACTACTTTTTAGTCTTTGGCAAGGTTGGTTAATAGTTAGAACAGGAAGAGCAATCGCAAGCAACGCAAGACCCTCAAGAGGAGAAACCGGTAAATTGATAAAAAGAGGACTAATAGTTGATTTATTTGGAATTTTATTTGGATTAATTGGATATCAAGCTCTTATGGGAGCCTTATTTATACAAGCATCCTCTCAAACAACTGGACAATTGATAACAGCGACATCTGATATCCCAATTACGGGTCTTGAAATATTATCAGTTCTTAGTAACACACAAGTTATTGCTGCTCATTTTTTTGGACTTTGCTTTTCTTTATGGCTTTTAAGAAGGATTTACAAATGAATTATTAATTTTAGGTAAGTTGTCTAAATTACCTCTCCAAAATAAATCTGGTTCTACAGGTGTAAGAGATATTTTATTTTCTTGTATTTGAGATACATCGCTAGGCCAATTCTTAGGACCGTAACCTTTCGATTTAAGATCTAAAACAACTTCACCTGCTAACCAATAATAATCATCACCCCTTGGGTCTTCCCTTTTGGAAAATTGATTTTTATATTTTCTTACCGATAATCTTGTCCAGGATAATTCTTTTATTTTGTTTTTTTCGCAGGGAGGGATATTCAAATTTAATAAAAGTGAAGCTGGCCAAATATCGTTAATTGCTTGTTCGGCAATATTCATTGCAATTTCTCCAGCAAATTCAAAATTCTTCCATTTATAACTAGCAACACTTATTGCCATGGAAGGAACATTTTCTAAAGTGCCTTCCATAGCTGCAGCGACTGTGCCAGAACAAAAAATATCTGTCCCTAAATTGGGCCCGTGATTTATTCCTGATAGTACCAGGTCAGGTTTATGATCCAAGAGTTCAGATAGTGCTAATTTGACACAATCAGCAGGTGTGCCGGAACATCCCCAAGCTTCAATTCCTTCTCCAAATAACTCGTCAGCTTTTTCCACTCGTAATGGGGATTGTAAAGTAAGACCATGACCAGTAGCTGATCTTTCTTGGTCAGGACATACTACTTTTACCTTATGTCCTCTTTTTTTGGCTGATTTTGCTAAGGCTCTTATCCCAGCTGCGAAAACACCATCATCATTGCTAATTAATATATTTAACGGTTTCATTAATCAAGACATTTTATTTATGGACGATATTTAAGTAAGATAAGGCAATACTTATTTTTACTATATCAGTGAGTCAAATTGAATCATTAAGTCAAATTGAGGAAAAACTAAATAATCTTTCTCTAACAGCAAAAAATAATATAAATAATTCTAATACTCATGAAGAACTGGATCAATTGAGAGTTTCCTTGCTAGGAAAAAAAGGTGATTTATCAATTATTTTGAAAACAATGGGTCAATTATCTGCTACTGATAGACCAATTATTGGCCAGAAGGCAAATATAATAAAGACAAATTTGCAAGAACTAATAACTGAAAGAAAAAATAAACTAAACAGCGAAGCCTTAGATAAAAAGATTAAAAAAGAAAAAATTGATGTAACTATCCCTTCAATTGGGACACCCCCTGGGAATAAACATCCTTTGATTTCAACTCAAGACGAAATAATAGATATTTTTTGTGGTTTAGGATACTCAGTTGAAAGTGGTCCTGAAATAGAAACTGATTTTTATAATTTTGAGTCTCTCAACATACCCAAAAATCATCCCGCAAGAGATATGCAGGATACTTTCTACTTAGATGAAAATCGACTTTTAAGGACCCATACTTCTCCTGTTCAGATAAGATACTTAGAGAAAAATCCTCCTCCAGTAAGAATTATTGCTCCTGGGAGAGTATATAGGAGAGATGCAGTAGATGCTACTCATTCCCCTGTATTTAATCAGGTTGAGGTTTTATGTCTCGATCAAGATATTAATTTTAGTCATTTAAGAGGAACAGTTCTTACATTTTTAAAGGCCTTTTTTGGAGACATTCCTGTAAGATTTAGAGCTAGTTATTTCCCATTTACTGAACCTTCAGCAGAAGTTGACGTCCAGTGGAAAGGTAAATGGTTAGAAGTAATGGGTTGCGGAATGGTTGATCCAAAGGTCTTAGAAAAATTAGGAATAGATTCTGAGAAATGGACTGGTTTTGCAGCAGGATTAGGAGTTGAGAGATTTTGTATGGTGAGACATCAGATCGACGACATCAGAAAATTTTATACAAATGATATTAGATTCTTAGAACAGTTCTAATAGTATTTAATTCTTAAATTAGGATTGTCCAACAAATTAGTTTAAGATAGTCCTAGTTTTTAATTTTTTGATTGGTACGTAAAGCAGGACTAATCGTTAATGATGGAAAGGAACTGGCTGTTCAAACTGCAACTTCTGTTCAAAAAAAATTGGAAAAATCTAATTTTGAAGTTGTAAGAGTTAGTAGCTCTGGAGGGATGGTTGGTTTCGCAAATCCTGATCAACATGTTCGTCCTTTGGGATATACGAATTGTGTCCCCGAGGGGTTTGATTCATCAATGGAATTTGCAATTGTTCTTGGTGGAGATGGCACTGTGCTTTCTGCTGCAAGGCAAACGGCACCTGCTAAAATCCCAATTCTTACAATAAATACTGGTCATTTAGGATTTCTTGCGGAAGCTTATTTATCTAACCTAGATGAGGCTATAGATAAAATAGTTGCTGGGAATTGGGATATTGAAGAAAGAACTTGCTTTATCATTAGTGTAATGAGGAATGATCAGAGGAGATGGGAGTCTCTTTGCCTTAATGAGATGGCTCTTCATAGAGAACCTCTAACAAGTATGTGTCACTTTGAAATTTCTATAGGGCGACATGCTCCTGTGGATATTTCAGCTGATGGAGTAATCTTATCTACTCCAACTGGTTCTACCGCCTATTCTCTAAGTGCTGGAGGACCAGTTATCACGCCTGATTGTCCAGTCGTGCAATTAACTCCAATTGCTCCACATTCATTGGCATCTAGGGCATTGGTTTTTAATGATTCAGAGCCAGTAACTGTTTTCCCTGCAACTCCTGAAAGGTTAGTAATGGTTGTTGATGGAAATGCCGGTTGTTATGTTTGGCCTGAAGATAGGGTTTTAATAAGAAAAAGTAAACACTCAGTAAAATTTATCAGACTTGAAGATCACGAATTTTTCCAAGTTTTAAGAAATAAACTAGGTTGGGGTTTGCCCCATGTAGCTAAGCCTGACAAATAACAATTATTAGAATTTATTTTTTCCCTTTTAATAGAAAAACAGGATTATTTGGTTCTAGTCTAATTCCCTCCGCAATACTTAAACTTTTATAGGTCTGAATTAAATTTAAATTTGTTTTGAAATTTTTATCTTCTAATTCCTCTTTCAATTCTTTAATAGTTTGAATATCAATTATTGGGATAACGATAATGTCTCCAATATCCATACCTTGAGCTAGTTTATTAATAATCTGGAGTTTAGTTTTTTTATCACATCCTCCAATTATTAATCTATTAGGTTTTACAAGAGAACTTAAATTATTCATATTCAAGGTGTAATTTATGTCTTCCTCAAAAATAAATTTTGGTTTGACGTCAAGCCTCTTCGAGTTTTCTAATATTAATTCTTTTGAGCCAATCCTTTTATCGATACAAAACAAATCTAAATTAGGCCTTAACTTTAGTGCCTCTAAACCAATTGACCCACAACCTGCTCCTATATCCCAGATGACACCATTTGTTGGGAGCTCTAAAGCAGCTAATATTTGAACGCGAACCTCCCTTTTAGTTAATAAGTTTGGTCTATCATCAAAAGTCTTAAAAATGTGGTCACTGATTCCGAAAAGAGGGAGATTATTATTTGAATAATTTTTCTTTGTTTTTGTAAGAACAACAATGTTCAAACTTGATATATCAGATGGTAATGACTCTTTAAGATTTAATTTTCTTATCTTTTCATTGTCGAAGCCAATCTCCTCACATAGCCAAAAATCATAGAAGTCAATAAGATTTAATTCTGATAAATTTTTTTTGATTATTTCTAAACTTTTGTTATTTGAATCTGTAATAATAGCCAAACTTGAAGGCCTTGTTTTAAGAGCCTCTACTAACCTAGTCGAATCTCTGCCGTGAATACTCACATTAACAGTATCTTGCCATGAGATCTTTAACTTACTAAATGCTAATTGAATGCAAGTATTTGAAGGGTAGAAACTTAATTCATCTTTTGAAAAATTTTCTAGTAGTATTCTCCCAATGCCAAACCAAAGTGGATCTCCTCTCGAAATCAAAATAACATCATTTTTTTGAGATCTAAGCCAGTTAACAAGTTCGTAATTACTTTCGCTTGAAAAAAATAATTTCTTTTTTTCTAAACCATTTTCGCTCCATGATTTTATTTCTTCAAAATATGAATTTGGAACTGCAACATTTTCTGTGTCTAAAAATAGATTTTGTAATTTGAAAGATAGATCCTCAAATTTATAAGAATTAATTCCAATTATATGAATTTTTCTATTAACTTCAGTCATCAATATTTAATGAAATGGGACTAAATTGTTTGAATGTTTTATTAAATTATCTTATTATTATTTGAGTTACCATAGTAAATTAATTGTCTGAAAGGAGAAAGAGATTACATGATTTATTGTTAACTCTAATTAATAAAGATAGTGAATTTGAGTTTATTGAAGAAGATTCTAGCGATTTAACATCTAGCTATTCTGAAAAAGACACTTTGAATTTATCTCGAGTTATAGAAAAAAATCGTAAAATAATCAAAAGATATCAAGCTATTGTAAGAACAGCTGTAACTCTAGATGCTCTGATGGATTCTGAAAATGAAGAAAATTACAAAATCAAATAAAAAAAATTTTTTAAAAGGTATATTTACTTTATTTTTACTGCTATCCTTCATTTTTAACCCATTAAAAGTATCTGCAGAAGTTGCAGAAACAGAAATAAATGGAAAATTAATTAATGCTAGCAGTGAGTTTTTAAGGGACTTAGACTTTGAAACTTGGCAATTAGTAGCATATAAATCACCTCTTTTTGAAGATAAATTGATCTTGAGAGTAATAGGATATCCAGGAAATCTAAGGATTGATCATCCCACTGACTTAAGGGTGGAATCAGGGAGAAAACAGTGGCTTTTAGATGATAAAACATTACTTAATGTGGAATTAGCAAATGATAGAAGACAAGCTGCTGCAGAATTTGATCTTGATGCATTGATTAAAAATTTAGATAAAAATAGACCATTAAGATTATCTTTGTCAGGAGTTTTTTCTGAGTTGCCTGTACCTCCTTTCGTTGTCAAAGAGTGGAGGTCAATAAACTGAATTTGATTTTTGCAGATGTCTGAAAAAAATGTAAGCCATACAAAATGGATGAAAAGAGCAATTTTTTTGGCTTCTTTAGGCAAAAATACAACAACTCCTAACCCTAGGGTGGGAGCGGTGATACTTGATAAGAATGGAAGCCTTATTTCAGAAGGGTTTCATTTCAAGGCAGGTATGCCTCATGCAGAGGCAATGGCTTTTAATAATTTAAAAAAGGATGCTAAAGGTGGAACAATGTATGTCAATCTTGAACCTTGTTGCCATCAAGGTAAAACACCTCCATGTGTAGATAAAGTGATATCCTCTGGGTTAAAAAAGGTATACATATCTATTGAAGACCCTGATAAAAGAGTCTCTGGTAAAGGGATTAAGCTTCTAAAAGAAGCTGGAATACAAGTTCACTTAGGATTATGTAAAAAAGAATCCTTAGATCTAAATAAGGCTTTCATTCATAGGAATATTACAAAAAAGGCATTTGGTGTTCTTAAATGGGCAATGAGTATAGATGGAAGAATAGCTTTAAAAAATGGAAATAGTAAATGGATTACCAATGATGAATCAAGGTCATTAGTTCATTCTTTTAGAGCAGAATTTGATGCAATAATTATTGGGGGAAACACATTAAGAAGAGATAACCCACTTTTGACTACTAGAGGTTTCAAAAATCCTGAGCCTTTGCGAGTTGTTTTCACAAAAAGTCTAGATCTCCCTTCAAAATCTAATGTCTGGGATTGCAGTAAGGCAAAAACTTTAGTTATTTATGATTCTTCTACAGCAAATGAAAGCTATCTCTCAAGGATTCCGAAATGTGTGGAGGTTGAAAAGGTATTATCAGATAATCCAGTGTTAATTTCAAAAATACTTGCAAAAAGAGGCTGTAATAAGGTTCTTTGGGAATGTGGCCCTGGATTAGCTACTGCCGCTATTAAATCTAATTGTATTCAGGAACTTATTACTTTTATTGCTCCAAAAATTTTAGGTGGAGAAAATAGTATGAATCCCCTAAGTGATTTTGAATTTAGGGAAATGCACGAAATCATCAAATTAAGTGATTCTCAGTTTAGTTTGATCGGAAATGATATATGTGTTAAGAGTTCACTTAAAAATCACTTTTATACTTAATTTTTATGGGTCAAAGTACCGTACGGTTCTTACCCAAAAAAAAGATTACAGATACGGAAACTCTTCGTTTAGTTTATAATAAGTTCAAAATTGATCATAACTATGCCAATAAGACAAGATGATAATCAACCTAATAGAAGATTTGGAATTGTAAATATCATTTTGATAGGAGTTGGAGCATTACTTCTATTTAGCAGCCTTTTCCCTAATCAAAACATGCAAATCCCCAGGGTTCCTTATTCTTTATTTATAGATCAGGTTAATGATGGGGAAGTTAAGCGTGCATACATTACTCAAGAACAAATTAGATATGAATTAAACGGAGCTGAAGAAGGGGCACCTTCAGTTTTAGCAACAACCCCAATTTTTGATATGGATCTTCCACAAAGGTTAGAAAGTAAAGGGGTTGAATTCGCAGCTGCTCCTCCAAAAAAACCTAATTTCTTCTCTACCATTTTGAGCTGGGTTGTTCCTCCTTTAATTTTCATCCTTGTTTTACAATTTTTTGCAAGAAGAAGTATGGGAGGTGGTGGTGCCCAAGGAGCTTTAAGTTTTACCAAAAGTAAAGCTAAAGTTTATGTACCTGATGATGAATCAAAGGTGACATTTGCTGATGTTGCGGGAGTTGATGAAGCCAAGGATGAACTAACGGAGATAGTTGATTTTCTAAAAAAACCTGAGAGATACACAGATATCGGTGCGAGAATACCTAAAGGTGTACTTCTAGTGGGACCTCCAGGAACAGGAAAAACTCTACTTTCAAAAGCTGTTGCTGGAGAAGCAGAAGTTCCTTTCTTCATTATTTCTGGTTCTGAGTTTGTTGAACTTTTTGTTGGTGCAGGTGCAGCAAGAGTCAGAGATTTATTTGAGCAAGCTAAGAAAAAAGCTCCTTGCATTATCTTTATTGACGAATTAGATGCTATTGGTAAAAGTCGTTCAGGGTCAATGGGAGTAGTTGGTGGGAATGATGAGAGGGAACAAACATTAAACCAACTACTTACAGAAATGGATGGGTTCGCCTCAGCGGATAAGCCAGTTATAGTTCTTGCTGCTACTAACCAGCCAGAAGTACTTGATGCGGCTCTTCTGCGACCAGGAAGATTCGACAGACAAGTTTTAGTTGACAGACCAGATCTATCAGGTAGAAAAACTATTTTAGAGATTTATACAAAAAAAGTTAAACTCGCAGATTCAATAGATTTAGATTCAATTGCTCAAGCTACGAGCGGATTCGCAGGAGCTGATTTAGCTAACATGGTGAATGAAGCTGCTTTACTTGCTGCTAGGGCCAAAAGAAAAAGTGTAGAACAACAAGATTTAAGTGAAGCAATAGAGAGAGTTGTGGCTGGTTTAGAAAAGAAAAGTCGAGTTTTGCAAGATGATGAAAAGAAAGTGGTTGCTTATCACGAAGTTGGTCATGCAATTGTGGGTCATCTTATGCCTGGAGGTTCTAAAGTCGCAAAGATTTCGATTGTACCAAGAGGTATGAGTGCACTTGGTTATACTCTTCAATTGCCAACAGAAGAAAGATTTTTAAATTCTAAAGAAGAACTAAAAGGACAAATAGCTACACTTCTTGGAGGAAGATCTGCTGAAGAGGTTGTTTTCGGAAAGATTACAACCGGAGCATCAAACGACTTACAAAGAGCAACTGATATAGCCGAACAAATGGTAGGAACATTCGGAATGAGTGATATTCTTGGTCCGCTTGCGTATGATAAACAAGGCGGAGGCCAGTTTCTTGGAAATGGTAATAACCCTAGAAGGTCTGTTAGTGATGCTACTGCTCAAGCAATCGACAAAGAGGTAAGAGATTTGGTCGATGATGCCCATGAAACTGCACTCAATATTTTGAGAAATAATTTACCACTTCTTGAATCGATTTCTCAAAAAATTCTTAAAGAAGAAGTTATAGAAGGGGATGACCTTAAATCACTCTTGGCAGAGAGTAAAATGCCAGCATAGTAAAATCTAGATACAACTAGAAATATCCATGATAAAACCAAATAAGCTTGCTAATAACAATTTCCTATCAAGCTTGGATTTATCAACCGATGAGGTTTTTCATATTCTAGAACTTGCAAATAATTTCAAAAATAAAAAGATAAATATTGATCTTAACAATAAAGTTTTAGGATTAATTTTTGATAAGTCATCAACTCGTACAAGAGTTAGTTTTCAGGTTGCAATGACTAGGCTGGGTGGTACCACTATTGACCTTAATCCTACAACATCACAAATAAAGAGAGGAGAGCCAATTAAAGATACTGCAAGAGTTTTAAGTAGATATTGTGATGCTATCGCAATTAGAACATTTGATCATTCAGATTTGGAAGAATATGCAAAGTGGTCCACAAAGCCAGTTATTAATGCTCTTACAGATTTGGAACATCCATGTCAGGCCTTAGCTGATTTCTTGACAATTCAAGATGAATTTCATGATTTTAAAGACGTAATTTTAACCTTTATAGGTGATGGTAATAATGTTGCAAATTCTCTTATTTTATGTGGTGCATTATTAGGAGTAGAAGTTAGGATTGCGAGCCCTAAAGGTTATGAACCTAACTCTTTGGTCATTAAAAAAGCATACGAAATATATAATAATAAGGATTTATTAAAAATCACTAATGATCCTATTGCTGCTGCAAAGGGAGCAAATGTTTTATATACAGATGTTTGGTCATCTATGGGGGAAGAAAATCATAAAGAAGAGAAAGATAAAGACTTTATTGGATTTACCATTGATCATAATTTAGTAAGAAATGCTGAAAAAGATGCAATTATTCTTCATTGCCTCCCTGCATACAGATCTAAAGAGATAACTGATGAGGTTTTTGAAAGTAAAAAAAATAGAATTTTTGATCAAGCAGAAAATAGATTGCATGCTCAACAAGCACTTTTATCTTGCCTTCTAAACTAGGATTACTTGCAAAATACTTAATAAAAGGGTACAAATGTATTAGAGTACATTTGTTTTATGGAAGATTTTTCGGGGGATGATCTTACCCAAGCTCAAAATGAGCTTTATGGATGGATAAAAGAATATATGAAAGCCTTTCAACATAGCCCATCCATCAGGCAGATGATGCAAGCTATGGGATTAAAATCTCCCGCTCCAATTCAAAGTCGTTTAAAGCATTTACAAGAAAAGGGATATATCTCATGGCAAGAAGGTAAAGCAAGAACACTGCAAATAGTAGATGAAATTATTGAAGGAGTCCCAATTATGGGCGCAGTCGCAGCTGGAGGTTTAATTGAAACTTATTCTGATGTTCAAGAGAATTTAGATATTTCTGAAGTTTTAAAAAAGAAAAATGTTTTTGCTCTTACAGTTAACGGGGATTCTATGATAAATGCATGTATCGCAGATGGAGACATGGTGTTGATGCAGCCAATTACTGATTTCTACTCTCTCAGGAATGGAACGATTGTTAGTGCGATGGTTCCTGGCTTAGGAACAACATTAAAATATTTTGTTAAGAGAGGAGGAAAAATATTTCTTGAAGCAGCAAATCCAGCTTATGAACCAATTGAGTTAAATGTTGAAGAAGTTGTTTTTCAAGGTAAATTGTTAGCCGTTTGGAGAAAAGTTTAATAATTATTTTTTAAAATCCTAGACTTAAGTTAAAGACTTAATTTATTTCAGAACCATTTTGTAATTTATATTTATCTACTTCGCTTCTTGCAGTTCAAAATTTTTAGAGAAATACTGAAATACCAAGAAGATAAATTAATTTAGTGAACCGATTTACAAACCTCATATATATATTTTTTGAAAAGATTTATATTCTATTAACTTTTATATTGTTTTTCAATATTTAGCCAACCAATAATTAGGTTTTCATAAACATCCAAAAATTTGCTTATTTCTGATATTGATTTTTTGCTTAAATTGCTGGGATCACTTATTAAAATAATTTTTGATGAGCTATTTAAATTACCTAAAGAATTTGAATTTACTATATTTAATTTAAAATTTTTTGGAAATAAATTATATGTAGATTTGATTTCATTATTAAAAAATGAATCTTTATTTAAATAAATAATATTGCATGCTTGTGTGTTTGAAACTTCAATTAATTTTTTTAATATCAATTCGTTTAAAGTTTGGCTATTTTCATAAATTTTACCGAGATATTTAAATTTTAAATAATCCTTCAAAAAATCATTATCATGAATTGAATCACTTTTAAATTCCTTAAATTTGGCAATCAAAAAACTTGCAATTAAAGAGATTATAAAAGTTGATAAAACTATCGATTTTCTTTGAGGTGAAACTCTTTGATCTAATAAAGTAGGTTCCGAAATAAGTTCCCATGGAGATTCTTTTCTTACTTTTTCTAATTCTAATGCCAGAAGTCTGCCCTCAATATCCTTGAGAAAACTTTCATCTCTACTTGCTGTTCTTTTCAGAACTCTAAATTCTAAAAGTATTTCATTTGGTCTTTTAAGAAACTCTTTTAAATTATCTATATTAGTTTTTAAGGTCGATAATGTTTTAGAGTTACTTTTTAGAACTGTTGAAAGATCAATATATTCAGATTCAAGTTTTTCAAGCATTAAAAATAGAGAAGAGTATCTTTGACCAGCTCCTGAATTACTAATTTCATCCTTATTAGAAATAATATTTTGCGTTTGAGAAGAAATATTTTTGTCATTAAAAGTTGTATCTAGTTTAACGAAACCATCGATAGCTCCTAAGCCATTAGTAATAATAAATTCATTTAATCTTTTTAATGATTCATTTGATTTTTTCTTAAGTTGCTCTTCTTGAACCTTTAAGTATTTTATGCCATTAACCAAACTCGTTTGTCGATCCTTTTTTGAGTAATTTTGATATTTTGAAGATATGATTTTAAGGGTTTTGAGAATTAATTCTTTATCGGTGTCGACATAGCTAATATTAAGGATATTTGTATTTTTTTTAAATTGTACGACAAGAAAAGTTTTTCTCCATTCTTTAAAACTTAAATTATCAATATTATTAGAGGTATTCTTTTTCTCTTTTTTAACAAAATTATAGACTGATTCTAAAACTGAAGGACTGCTTAATATGGCTTCTTGTGATTTTGTTTCTGATACTCCTGTCATAGCAATCTTTGGAAGTCCACTTATTGAATTCAGAGCATTTATTTTTGTAGAGTTATTATTATTTCTATTTTGTTCAACAACTATTTGAAATTCCCCTTTCCATACAGGAGTTCTAGTTAATGAATAAAATATAGAAAAAGATGTTGCTATTGAAGTTAATGAAATAATTAAATTTTTCTGTCTTGTAATTCTATTAAAAATTTTTTTGAGATCTATTAAATCATTTCCATTATTTTCGAAATTTTGATTGAGATTATCCTTAGAATTTGAATACATAAATTTAATCTGTAAATATTTTGTAGTGACTATATCCTGAAAATTTTAGATTACTTATTTCATTTAATAATGAGCTTGTTTTGCATAATAAAGATCTTTTTAGATTAATAAAATCTCTCTTCATAAGAAGGGGATTTTTATAATAATTTATTTGAGCATTTTTATCTATTATTTCTATCATGTTAATTTATATTAGTACAACCTACTTAAATATTTTTAAATTATACTATAAATACTTTTACTTTACCAATAAAAAAAATTATGGTATTTTTATAAAAGTTGACATTTTAAAATTAAATATTAAAGAATTATTTATAAGATAATTATTAAATTAATTAAAAAATGAAAAGAAAAATAATAAATTTGGAAATTAATGAAATATCTCCGGAAATATTAAAAAACTACATCTCAAGCAAAAGAAATATTAACAAAGTTATTTCTAAACTTTATAAAAATAAATTATTAAAAATTTATACAACAAAGGCTCTTGATGTTGAGAAAAAAAAATTGTATCCTTCTCAAACTTGGGCTTCATTTCATACAGGAAAACCTTTCAGTGAACATAAATGTTATTGGTATTCAGATTCTCTGGAAAGCAATTATCTAATTTGGGATAAATTAGCCTCTAAAAATAAAAGTGTTGGAATAATAAGCTCTATTCATTCTTCAAAAGTCCCAAATGATTTAATTGAAAATAAAAATTTAAAGTTTTATTTACCTGATTGCTTTGGAGATAAGGAAATTACTAAACCAATTAAATATAAAGAATTTAACTCCTTTAATAATTCACTTGTAGGAAAATCAGCAAGAATAACTGGTCTTAAAGCTATTTATAAAAGTTTATTCAAAAATATTTTTTTTATTCTTAAATCCCCTAGCTCTTTTGGGATCTCTTTTTTTAGTATAAAATTAATTATAAAAATATTATATTATGCAATAAAAAATAAGAATAAAGAATTTTTAAGAATGGCTCAGTTCCCATTAATTGCTTCTATTTATTTTGACTTAATTAAAAAATTTAAACCTGATTATTCAGCTATCTTTAGTAATCACATAGCTGGGAATATGCATAGGTATTGGTATGCTCATGATACTTCTTCTTTCCTTGATAAAAACAAATATCCTAAAAACTGGATCAGGAAAAATGCAGATGCAATTAATATTTCAATTGATTTGCTTGATGACTTTTTAGGATTAATAATTAAAAGAAAAGTTTTTCAAGATTTTACTATTTGTATTACTTCATCTATGGGCCAAGAGCCTAATCCAGACTTTGACAATAAATATTTATCAAAATATGATGGAAAAATAGTTAATATGGAGATTTTTTTAGAGAGTCTATCAACCTATTTAAACAATACTCTTGATTTTACATTTAAATTCAATATTGAAAGGAATATGGCACCACAATATGGCTTTAATTTTCAAGGTAACGAAAACTTGGATTTAGACTTGGTCAAGTCCCATTTATGCCAATTCGTTACAGAAATAGGCTTGAAAAATAAGGTTGATAGAATTTCCAACTCTATTGTTTTAACTCTTGATCCTTCTAAGGATTCGAATTTACAAAATAAATTCAACCTAAATGAAGCAAATAAAAATTATGAAAAATATGGAATAAAGTTTTTTGCTGTTGAAGATCATCATTCTGGATCACATACTCCAGAAGGGTTACTAGCTCTAATAAATCCTTCCGATGTTCTTCAGAATGAAATTGATAATGTTATTGACGAAAAAGAATCTCTTAACTATCTAGAATTTCATAAAATAATATTATCTAGTATCTAATTATGCGAATAGTTGATGTCAGTATGTTTTTTAATGAGATTAATTTATTAGAAATTAGACTCGAAGCACTTGTGGACTATATTGATCAATTTATTGTTATTGAATCAAATCAAACATTTAGCGGAAAATATAAGAAACATATTTTGCCAGAGCTTTCTAATTTAAAAAAAAGATATGGAGACAAATTAAAAATAATTTCTAGAGATGAAAATTTTTTAAACTATGATCACTTACTAGATAATCTTTCTAAAAAAAATAATAATTTTTCAAAGAAAGAATCAAGTTACTTGAAGAAGATCATGATCGATCATAACCACTATGACAAGTCTAAAATAAATCTTCTTTTAGATTCTTTTCAAAGAGAAGCTTGCTCTATTTACATTGATAGATACACAGATTCAAATGATTTAATAATTTTTTCTGATGCTGATGAACTTCCCGATAACTTAAATGAAGTTCATAATTATTTTTCAGGTAATAAATTAAAACCAATATCTTTGAAACAGCATGAATTTTGGTACTATCCGAATATTTTTCATGATTCAAATTGGGAGGGATCCATAGCAGGTTATTCAAAAGATTTGAAAATTAAATCATTAAATTGGTTTAGGATAAAAGATAAATCAAAAAGAATAAATACTATTACTCTTCCAACAATTAATGGCTACCATCTAACTAATATGGGTGGAGTAGAAAAACTAAAAGAGAAAATAAAAAATTGGACTCATCAAGAATATAATAATTTTCATATAATGCTTTCGCTCGAAGAGAAAATTATTTCAGGAGAAGATATATTTATGAGATCTACTGGCACGGTTACAAAATTAATAAAGTTTGAGGAGTTTTATTCAGATAAATATAAAATTGCCATAATAAATAGTTCATTGCCTAAGGCTAAATTATTGAAAGAAAAAAGTTCAAATAAATTTAAGAAATTTCTTAATAAAGTTATTCTTAAATTTTTTAATTTTTTTAGGTAAATTAAATATTTAATTACTTAAAAAGTTAATCTCTTTTCTTATTTCGTTCGATAATATTCTTGCCCAATAAGAAAATGTGCTTTCCCTTAGAATAATACATTCATTACATAGAGCTAATATTATTAGATCATATACTTCATCTTCACAATCAATTATGATTAGTTGATTATTGATAAACCTTACTAAAAAGTCTATCGCAGTTTTTTGGGAATCTGAAAATAATAAAAATTTGTCTTTTTGATTTATTTTTTTTAGTAGAGATTTAATATATTTTATTTCAGATTCTTTTGGAAGACCTTTGTCGCCAATTCTGAAATGAATAGATTTCATTTTATTTATTGATTTAAATTGGAGGATTATTTTGTTTTTCTGTTTTTCACTTAAAGAAGATATTAATAATTTAGAAATCTTTTTTTTAAAATCTAAACTTATATTTTTATGATCTTGAAAGTAATCAAATTTCTTTTTAAAGGATTTAGAATTAAATGACTTAAAAAATCTATATTTCAAAAGAGAAAATGGAGAATTAAAAAAACTCAAATTTTGAGAAAGATTTTTGAAAATATGGCAATATCCATTTCTTCTGACTCTTTTTCTACTAAAAAAAAATATGGAATAATTCTTATACCAAGATTCATTAATTAAAACTTTTTCATAATTTATAGTTAATTGATAAGCATATGAAATTATCCATAATTGGTTTCCCAATCCTCCCATTAAGAAAACCTCTGGTAAATAATTTAATTTGATAGAAAGATTTTTATTTTTTAAATTCATTTTAAATTTTTTAATCTAAATTCTTTCTAAGATTAAATTTTTCAATTTTCCCTGATCTCAATTCAAATATTTGATCATAATTATTAAGTGTAGTTAATCTATGCGCAATAGATAGAATTGTTAAGTCAGGATAGTTTTCTTCAATATTTTTTATAATTTTTTTTTCTGTTTTTGTATCTAGAGCACTTGTTGCCTCATCCAAGAAAATAATACTTTTGGTTTTAAATAAGGCACGAGCTATACCAATTCTTTGTTTCTGACCTCCGCTTAATCTGATACCTCTTTCCCCAACTTTTGTATATATTCCATCGTTTAATTCGTTTATAAAATTTTCTAAATTAACTACCTTTATGATTTTTCTAAGCTTTTTTAAATCTTCTATTCTTAGATCATTCTTAAAAGTAATATTTTCCATAATACTTGCATCCATTAGAAAAATATCTTGTGGGACATGAGCTATTTTTCTATACCATTCTTCGATATCAATCTCAGATTTATCATAAGGAAATAGTAATTTATTATCAATATAGATTTCTCCTCCTGATGGATTTAATATGCCCATCATGATTTTAATTAGTGTTGATTTACCGCAACCTGTATTGCCTACAATTCCAATTTTCTCACCTTTGTTTATTTCAAATGTAATATCATCAATTATGGTAATTTCATTATGATTGCCATAAAAGTAACTTAAGTTTTTTATTTGTATATTCTTATTGAACTCAAATTGATTCTTTGAAGATACTGAAATATTTTTAGGTTGAGATATTTTTTTATAATTTGCAATAACTGAATTGAAAGCTGAATTATTTGCTTGTATGGCAGCATATGATGCAAAAAATTGGTTTATTGAAGGTAATAACTTTTGACCGCCAATTGCAAATACGCCAAGTGAGGGTAAGAAATTTTCATATCCTGAATCTAATTTTTTTGCAAATATAAAAGATATTAAAAGACAGCTAACAATTACAATTGGCTCTACTATAAATTTTGGAGAAAGACCTATGAAATTAATATTTCCATATGTTTCCCTTAATAATTTTTCATTATTATTATATTTATCAATATATTTGTTTTTTAATCCGTATAAAATAATATCAAGAAATCCAAAAGAAGTTTCTTGTAAAATATTTATTTGTTTAGTACCCGATCTTGTAATTATTTTGCCATATTTATTTGTAAATCTTATAGAAAAAAAATAATAAACTAAATATATTATTAAAAATATAAACATTATTATCCAAATAATACTCCCGTTTATTTTATAAATAGTAAATAACAAAGAAGCTGAAATTGTTATCGAAGTGGTTATGTTAAATATTCCATCAATACTTTCCCTAACTCTCTCCATTTCCCTTGTACATACATTAATTAAATAATCACTTGACTTTTTAATATGATTTTCATAACTCTGGAAAATATTTTTTTTATATAAATTCATTGCAATTTCATGGCAAATCTGAGCTGATACACGCGTCATTATCCATAAATTATGTAATCTTGTTACCCCAGCTAGAATTACTGCTGAAACGAAAATGAAGAGCTTTATGGTTATTGAGTCAAAGTTGATTAATATGTTATTTGCCAGATATATTTCTAATGAGGATTGTGTATTTAATGCATTGCTGCTTGAAAGATCTTTTAGGAGAGGAGAAATTGAACTCACGCTGAAGGTCTCAAATAAGGCTGTTATTATTAAAATAAATAGAAAATATAAAAGTTTAATAAACGTTTGTTTTTTTAATTTCGATAAAATAAAAAGTATATTTTTCATTTATCTATAAAATTAGTAATATTTAATTTGAATTTCATAATAACCAATAAATAATAACACTAATCTAGCTTCAAGGAACCATTGGTATAGTTATCAGAAAATATTTTGCAGGTTTTTTTGATTCCATCTTCTAATTCAATTTTTGATTCCCACCCTATTTTTTTCATCTTTTCAACATTTAGTAATTTTCTTGGAGTACCATCAGGTTTATTCTTTTCCCAATAAATTTCCCCATTAAATCCAAATTTTGATGAAATACTCTCGGCAAGATCTTTGATTGAAATATCTTTACCTGTGCCAACATTTAAATAATATAGTTTGTCACCGTTTTCTTTTTTAGGCGAGTTAAAATGATCTGGATCCCATTTCTCTAGAGCAAATAATACTGCTTCGCCTAAATCATCTACATGAAGAAATTCTCTCATTGGTGAGCCTGTACCCCAACAATTTACAGTTTTTTCGTTTTTTATTTTGGCTTCATAGAAACGTCTTATTAGCGCTGCAAAAACATGGCTACTATTAAAACTATAATTATCTCCAGGACCGTATAGATTTGTAGGCATTAAAGTTATAGTATCGAAACCATATTGTTCTCTTAATCCCTCACAGAGTTTTATGCCTGCAATCTTTGCTATGGCATATGAATCATTAGTTGGTTCAAGTGTACCCGATAAAAGTTCTTCCTCTGAAATAGGTTGATTGCAAAATTTTGGATAGATGCAGCTGCTACCAAGAAATAAAAGTCTTTTAACTCCTGTTTTAAAAGCTGATTCAATAACATTTGTTTGAATTTTAATATTTTCAAGTAGAAAATCAGCAGGATAATTATTATTTGCTCCTATCCCACCCACTTTTGCTGCAGCAAGAATTACTATAGTTGGTTTTTTTTGTTCAAACCATGAAGAGACTTCTAGTTGATCCAATAAATTTAGAGATTTCCGAGTCTCAGTAATTAATTCGCCATTTAATTCTTTTTGCCCATACCCCTTTTTAATTAAAGCCCTACAAATTGCTTTACCTGCCATTCCATTATGTCCAGCAACAAATATCTTTTCTGACTTATTTATTAGATTCATATAAGTATTTGAATAATCTGGATTGATGTGATTGTAATTGATATGAAAATTATTCTTTTAAAATCTGAATTAATTATTAATAATTTCTTTAAGTAAATAAAAATACAAAGATAAGTAGAAAGTTTTTTAAATAATTATCTTTTTACTTTGGCTTAATTATCTTTTAATATTATGTTAGTTTGTATAATATTTTAAAGGTAATACTTAATTAAATTTTAAATAAAAATAAGAGAAATGGGTTTTGAAGCAAAAAATCAACCAATGAATGAATTCCCAATACTTAATCCGGAAGAAGGAATACCTTTATTTTATCCATTTGTTGCTCCCGAAGCATTTAAGGAAGTTGAGGATTCACTTAATTCAAGGTGGATTGGCCAGGGACCCAAAGTTGATTTATTCGAAAAACAGTTTCAGAAAAAAATTGTACCAAATAATTTTCCTGTTGCAGTTGGAAGTGGTACTGATGGCTTGCATTTGGCTTATATTTTGTCTGGAATCAAAGAAGGAGATGAAGTTATAACTCCAGTTTTTACATGTACTGCAACTAATTTGCCTCTTCTCTACATCAAAGCAAAACCTGTTTTTGCAGACATAAATCCACTAACAATGAATATAAATGTTGATGATATTGAGCATAGAATTACAGAGAAAACTAAAGCTATTGTAGCTGTCGATTACGGTGGAGTACCTGCAGATTATGAAAAATTGAATAAAATTTGCGAAAAATATCAACTTAAATTAATAGGAGATTGCGCTCAATCGATTGGAACTTTATACAAAGGCAGACCCATTTCAGAATATTGTGATTTTACCGTTTTTTCATTTCAAGCCATTAAAACAATTAGTACTTCTGATGGAGGAATGCTTGTTTTGAAAAATTATGGGGATTTACCTCTAGCAAAAAGATTGCGCTGGTTCGGTATAGATAGAAGCGAGAAACAAAAAGGTATATGGGAAAATGATGTTTTTGAGATAGGTTATAAATACCAGATGACAGATATTGCAGCATGCCTTGGGATATCTTCTTTGAAATATTTTGAAAAACTTGTTAATCATAGAAAAAGTATTTTTGAAATTTATTTAGAAAATATCTCTAATAAGCAAATAAATTTAATTAATACACCTGATAAAAATGGAACTTCAATATGTCCATGGTTATGCACAATAATTGTAGAAAATGGAAGAATTGATCTCATGAATAAACTAAGGGAAAAAGGAGTGGAGACTGCACAGGTTCATTATAGAAATGATCGTTATTCTGTATTTGGGAGTAGAAAAAAAGATTTACCTAATATGGATTATTTAGAGGATAAGTATTTGGTTTTACCAATACATCACAAGGTTTCTATTAATCAAGCTATGGAAATATGTCAATATATAAATGAATGGCAGTATTAATATTTACTTTAAATTTTTTTTATTTTTCTTTTTTATAAATTGAAATGAGATCAATTACTCAAAATTTTTAGTTGCTAGTAATTCAACTTCTCTTCTTTTTCTAAATATAAATAATGATAAAAAACCCAAAAAATATAGTAATATTCGTTCTATTTTAATAGGTAAATTTTTTATTATAATTTCAGAAACACTTTTTAATGGTGTTATTGATTTGGAATAAATTACTTCAAAATTATTACTTAATAAACAATTTTTTAATGAATTGGGAGTATAAGGCCTCACATGTGTATAGTCATCATAAAATTCAAATTTAACTTTTTCAATATCAGGAGTTCTAATAAATATTAAGCCCTCAGGACTTAATATTCTATACATCTCTGAAATGAAACTTTCTGTATTTTTAATATGTTCAATAACGTGAGAGCATATGATAATATTCGCTGAATTTGATTCGATCATTGAGAGTTTATTCTCAAGATTTGCTTTAATAATTGAACCTCCAAGTTTCTCTATATGATCTTTAAAAGTGTAATTTATATCAATACCTGTATAGTTTAATTTAACACCTTTGTATGTATTAGAAAAAAAATAATTACATGGTCCACATCCAATATCATAAATATTAATGGCTTTTGGTTTTTTATTTAAATAACTTGAATTATTATTATTTTTAATAAATAAATTAATAATTTTTACTAGATAAAGAGAATCAAATTCAAATTGAGGTGAGACACCTCTAAGAAATATTTTCGCAAATTTTGATCTTTTTTTTCTTTTAGAGATTGCCCCCCCCATTGAGAGAATTTTTAGATAATTTCCCATTCGTAAATGTTTAGGGCTTTTATTTTGCTATTAACCACAGTACTAAACTTCTAAAGCACATTAAAACAAAATTAATAATTATTAGATTTTGTTGATAATTAAAAATTTGTTTTTAAAGAATTTAAAGGCTAATAAGTTTTGTAATTATTTTAAAAGTGCCAACGAATTATTAGGTCATAAAATAATTTAAAGGTAGGAAATATTTTTGCAATCAATTTGACCTTTGTATCCATTATTAAATAATAAAGTTTCAGAGAGAATGATACCTCAAAATATTTTTTAGAAATAATTCTTGTTGGTTCATTAAATTATTGAATTGTTTTATAGCAGTTATACATTTAATTATATTTTTAGCATTCAAAGGTAGGTTCATATTTGCATCAGTCCTACCTTGATTTTCTGAGTATCGGGGGTTACTTTAGTGATTGATTTTTCTTTGGATTCTTTCCTTATGACTGATCTGATTTTTAAAGTAAATGCGGAATTTCTTTAAAACAGAACCAGAAAGCATGCTACAACTTGTAAATCTCTAGGTACATTTTTAAGGTGCAGATTTCAAGAATCAAACTCTATAAAGTACTATAGGAATTACGGAAGTTACTAAATAAATCTTTAAATAGATTGATATAACTGACGTTTTACGATTTGGGGCCATAGCTCAGCTGGTAGAGCACCTGCATGGCATGCAGGGGGTCAGCGGTTCGAGTCCGCTTGGCTCCATCAGATATTTCAGTCGTTATACCTATTAGTTTGAACCATAATACATAAGAATATGCCATGTATTTTAGTGTATAAATAAAATCAAGGAAATATTAGAATTAATTAAACTTACTAGAAAAAAAATCTAGAATTGTTGAAGCAAAAAACCAAAACTTAGCAGGTATTGAATAAATTTTTCCGTGAAATCCAAAGGAGGGCCTTAGAAAATCAAGGAAGTTTCTAGGCTTTTCCTGCGAAAATCTTCTAGCCACATTAACTGGTGACCATTGATATCCTTGAGCTTCAAGTGTCTCTCTATGTAAAACAGAAAAAAAACCGTCTTCGTGCGCATTTGTAAAATCTTTATCATCCTTTAGTCCTAATCTTGTGGGCGCTTCTAATAACCTTTTTGATCGAAGACTAAATCCCCCATTTCCTACATTTTGAAATACTCCATACTTGTCTAAACAATAGGAAGGATCTTTTTTTACTTGTATAAATGGTGCACCAATATAATCATACAAAAGGAAAGAGTCACTCCACATCCATTTACACATTACCGAACCGTCCCACTGCACTATTAAGCACTTGTCTTCTTTAATATATTTATAAAGTTCATATATTACAAAATAATTGTAATCATCATGACTATTAATAGGTTTAATCTTTACTAACTGAATTTGACTATACTCTTTACAAGAGAAATCAAAGCTATCTACTTTTGAGGTTAAAAGCATTGCAGAAGATGCATTAAGAGCTTTTAATGTCCTGTTAATAGACGTTAAAGTTTTCTTTAGTCTAAGATCACTTATCGCAATAATTTGAAGAGGAATTTTATTTTTACTCATTTTCAAATAATCCTAAGTCTTCTATTTTACTGATTACTATGAGTAAAAGGGTGTATTCAAATAGATAAATAATGTGCACAAATAAAAGCTAAATTAAAAGTTACCTGGTATTCTGGATCCTTTCCTTGCAGAGATATACCAAACTCTACCCCCCCAGCAAGGCTGGGCATATTCTTCTTCAACAATAAAACCATTGTCTTTGATAATTTTCATTAACCCTTTAAAAGTAGGGTGAAATACGTGCACATCCTTCTTCCATTTATTTATACCAACTAGATTTAGAAGTACTTTTATTATTTGCTTAGACTCATGAATCACTTCACTTATAATTTTGTTATTGCCTTCTTTACTCCCTTCAATGGATATCCCAATTAGCAAATGTCCTCCTGGCTTTAAAAGTCTCCATGCTTCCATTAATGCTAAGTCTGGAGAATGTACATGATCAAGCATCGATCTTAAATGTAGCCAATCAAATGAATTAGAAATGAATGGTTGAAACTCTGCATTTGCATATATTAAGTTTAAATTTTTGGAGAGACATTTATAGGATTCTAATTTTGCCTTAGGCTGAATATCTTTTATGTTAATAAAAGGATCTGTTGAAATATATTCGTCGGTTTCATCTAAAAACTCTCTAAGTGTACCAATACCTCCTCCTACATCAAGAATGCGGCCTGATAATTTAAATTTCTCATAGATCACTCTATCATTTCTTATTTCAGTGAGATAGTGTTCATTTTTAAGGTCTTCGTTATTTACATCGTCTTCATAGATATTTTGACCATACTTCCAAGTTGAATAGCCAATTGTATTCTTCATCAAAACTCTAGCATCTATTACGCCATTTAAAACTGAAAAATAAGATTTATTCTCTTTATTTTTAGTTACAGGACAAGCTAGAATTTCATGTACCCAGGGTTCCAAAAGTTTTAATTATAATAATTGATTATAGTATCATCAAAATTTAATCATATCAACGCCATTTTTAAATATTTACTACTAAATTTGAATCAATTTAGAATCTAGAAGCTGTTTTTTATTTAAAAAATGTAAAAAGTATAATGAGCAGTCGTTTAGATCACAAAGCTAATCAATTTCTAAAAACCAAGAATATCGCCTGATCTTAAATATGAAATTGTAAAATCTTTGCTCAACCCTCATCTTTAAATGTAAATAAAGTACAACAATAAAAGGAGGTTGAGTATAAGAATGTTTTTTATACACATATTTGTATTCTTTTCTTATTAGCTTTTTTGTTTCATCAGATCTTTTCCCTCTAAGTAAACTACTGAACTGATCGGAATGAATCTCATTTACTACGAAGACATTGGATATACTTAATGGACTGCCAAATTTGTTGAAAAGTGTTTGATAGTAATCAGCATCTAAATGCATCCAAGTCATCGGGTCGAATAGTGGTACATCCTTGTTTAATATTGTTAATGAGCTTGGAGATCCAATAGTGTTTAAAGTTAATATATTTTTTTGATAATAAGCTTTTATTGGCCTGTAAATTTTATTCGAAGACTCATTAACATGTAGTGCATTATTTATCGCCCAAGCACATTTATTGATTATCAGAGAGTCGTGTAATTTATCTAGGCAATATTGATCAAAAAAATAATCATCAGAAAATAATATTTTAATCCACTTCCCATTACAGAATCTAATTGCATTGTTAACATTCTCTTGGATAGAACCTCCTATTTTCTCTGCATTTATTATGGTTGTACCCTTTAACTTGAGATCTTCCTTTAAGATATTAAAATTATTCTGTGTACTTATAATTATCTCATAATCTTCAAAGTTTTGATTCTTTATAGATTGAACACATCTAACAAGTTGATATAAAGAATATTCATTCCTATAGTAAAAGGGAATTGCTATTGAAAAAAAATATTTTGAATTCATGTTTTAATGCTTTGTAAAACTATATCATTTGTATATTTTTAATTTCTTGATAAATTTCTAACGAAATACAAAAAATGCTTTTGGTAAGAAATTATTATGATAATTTCATTTTTATGGTTGATTAATAACTAAATTTTATTTGATTATCCATCAGAAAATGATTTTAATAAGATTTCCATAATTTACCTTATCATCAAAACTTATTATTATTGAGCTATAAGAAATAAATTATCTAATTTCATAATTTATGTTCTTGAAAAAAAATTTGAACATCCTCTAAATCTCTTAATTATTTTTTTAAGTCATATTGAGAACATTTAATTAATTAATGAAATTTAGGTACCCTAAATTCATAAAGAATTCAAATCACTAATAAGAGAAAAATAAAAAATTAATTATCCAATTTTTTAAATAATAAATTTGCATATATCGTTTGGTTTATTTTATCTTTATCTACACTTGCATATTGAGAAGGTAAGATTGATTTAAAGATGATCTCATATTTATTTTCTTTCATAAAACTAATTAACTCATCATAAGATCTAATTATTTGTTTGCCCTTGAAACCAGTATATTGATTAGAAACAAAAGTTTTATTTATTGATAAAGGGGTATGAGTAAAAAAAATAAATCTACTTGAATAAAGATAAAGATTTAAATTATCAAAAAAATTATCAATATATTGAGATGATGATCCAAAAATTTGTAGATCAAATTTTTCTTTTTTAAAATCTTTTTCTTCGTTTGTTATTGTTAAGTCAAAATTATTTGAAATATCTATTTTGTTCTTACTCTTTATAAAAGGATCAAATATAGTTATTTTTAATTGACTAGTATTTATTTTGTTTATTACATTACTCCAAGGCAAAATGTTTGAGCCATAGTCTAAAACTTTTATTTCAGAGTTATCATCAAACTTTAATATTGCTAATAACAAAATATCATGAACATGATTATAAAAACCTTCTTCTATAAAATTAAATTTATTTTTTTCATTATGAACTATTAGTTTATTTGCAAGTTCTTTAAGTTCTTGATTATACTTAGACCAATAAGTCATTATATGAAAAATTAAGGAAATAAATAAAGATTATCAAAATATATAGATTTTTATTCAAAAAATGTAAAACGTATTTTAAATCTTATCATAAAAGTAAAATTTAATTTTGGAAAAAAAAATAAATTCAAAATATAGTGTGTTTGGTGGTACAGGATTTGTTGGCAGCAATTTTTGCAGAAAATTCAATAAAAATATAATTTTACAAACAAGAGATGAAAGGATACCTAAGACTAATAATATTCTTTACTTAATAAGTACAGTCCATAATTTTAATATTTTTGAGGATATAAAATTAGATGTAGAAACAAATTTGTCTATTCTTTGTGAGGTTCTTGATAATTGCAGAGATGAAAATATAGTATTTAATTTCATAAGTTCTTGGTTTGTATATGGCGATTGTGCATTACCTGCAACTGAGGAGACTTTTTGCAAACCAAAAGGTTTTTATTCAATTACAAAAAAGACAGCTGAAGATTTATTAATTACATTTTGCGAAACATATAATTTAAAATATAGGATAATACGTTTGTGTAATGTACTTGGCGGAGGCGATAAGAAAAATTCACTCAAGAAAAATGCCATTACATATATGATTAATCTATTAAAAAATAATAAGGATGTTTTTTTATACCACAATGGAAATCAATTAAGAGATGTTATGCATGTAGATGACGTTTGCGATGCTATTCAATTAATTTGTGATAAAGGTAATTACAATGAGATTTATAATATTAGCAGTGGAAAACCTACAAAAATCAAAGAAATTATTTATTTAGGTAGAGATTTATTAAATTCAAATTCTATAATTATTAATAGAGAAGTTCCAAGATTAAATAGTGCCTCAAATATAAAAGACTTTTGGATGGATAATTCAAAGCTATTAAAACTTGGATTTAAGCAAAATTATTCTCTTCAAGAAACTATTCAAGATTTGTGCAGTAATAAATATAATTCGATTTTTACTTAAAAATAAATTTTTACTGTATTTCGAATATCTTTAAAAAAGATTTAGCAATTCTTAGAACATAATATCTATAGTCAATTTTATTTAATTTCTTTATGATTCTTTTTATGAAGTTTTTATTTTTTTATTGTGTGATTATTGTTAGTACTATTAAAAAGAAAATAAAAAAATTTATTAAGGATTTCTAATTTTTTCTATAGTTATAACCTTATTAAAATAGAGTAAATAATTATTATCAATAATATATATGGTTATATTATTTAAAAAAAAATAAAATCTTATGTCAAATTATAAAAAGGTTTCTGTAATAACTCCTACCCATAATCCAAGTCTTTATCTACTTGATACTATTTTATCTGTACAAAGACAAGTACTAAATCAAGATAATATTCTAATTGATCATTTCATAATAGATGACGGTACTAATAATCCAGAAAGTTTGGAATTTTTAGATAGGATAAGTAAAATTAAATCAATTAAACTTTTTAGACAAGAAAAAAAAGGACTTTCTTCTGCATTGAATAGAGGCATTAATCTTCTTAATTGTGACTATTTTGTACCTCTTTATTCTGAAGATGTGATTAATCCATGTTTTGTGAATGTTCTTATTACAGAATTAATTAAAAGTAAATCTAATAAAGCTTTTGCTTATTCTAACTGGGCTAAATTTGGTAAATCTAACAAATTTTTTAAACTAAATAACCTTAATAAATTTAATAAAAAATTTTTTGAATATATTCCTAAAACCCTACTTATGCCTTTGGAATTAGCATCTAATTATAAATATAATGAAACTATTTTAGAAGGTTTTGAAAATGCAGATTTAATAATACGTTTAATGCTCGATGATTGTATTGGATTGTTCTCAAATTTTACTGGTTTCTACAATAGGAATTACAATGATAATGTATTGAATAAATTAAACAAAAATTCAGAATTTAAGAAATACTTCCAAAAAAAATATCCTAAATATTATTCAAAAGTTTCTTTGGAAAAAAATAACTATATTTTTTCTAAAAAATCTATTAATTTTCTTGAGATGAATATTTCATTAATTATTAATGACTTTAAATTGAGTTTGGACAATAAATGATTTTAGTTGACTTAAAAGATGGCCAAGGTTTAGGCAACCAATTATGGCTTATTGCTTCGGGAATTTTTATTGCTAAACAAAAATCAAGGCAACTTGTTATAAGAAATATTGATCAATTTTTTGCAAAAGATTTGTTAACAGATAAATTTTTTACTGAAGTGCAAATGTTCGATCCTAGTCTTTTAGAAAAAGAATGGTATGTGTTTAATCCCTTCCCTTTTATAAATACAAAATTTAATGAATTTCTATACTTTAGAGAAAATGAGAAATTTCTAGATTTGTTTGATATGTATGAATATATTGAGATAGAAGGAAACTATCAATCAACTACTCTTATTAATACTCCAAAAATACTTAAAGATTATTTTGATTTTAGTAATAACTTAAGATTAGAAAATTTACCAGCTGATTTATGTTTAATAAATGTTAGAGGAGGAGATACTTTGGGTCTTTTTAAAACGCCTTGTGTACATCTAAAGTATTTTTACAGATGTATATCTACTCTAAAAAAAGATTATCCAAATATTAGATTTAAAATTATATCTGATGATTATGAATTCTCAAAACTGATTTTACCTGATTTTGAGATCATAAAAGGTGGGATAGCTGAAGATTTTATGAATTTGCAAAATGCAAACTTTTTAATAATTTCACATAGTAGTTTCGCCTTTTTTCCTGCTTATTTATCTAATACAAAAAATCTCGTTTTAGCTCCATATGGTTGGGGATCATCCAAAAGAATTACTGAAAATCATTTTTGGCAGGGACCTTGTAATTTCTATGAAAAATTTAATTTTGTTAATAATAACGGAGAAATTATTAAAAATATAACTTACTATCAGACTGTTTTTAACTCAAATAAAGATTTAATCCCGCCTTCAAAACCAATGCTTTCTAAGAGGAAGTTTTTAAAAATTAAAGATGTAAAAAATACATGGATTGGAAATAAAATTGGAATAAAAAAAGATGATAAGGCAACTTTAAAAGATAAAATTAGAAGATTTTTAACTTTGAAAATTTGGCTTTTGAGAAGAAATTTTTATCAAATTACAAATAAATATTCTCAATAAAAAATTTAATTTTTTGGTGTTGAGCCTTTTGCATTTAATATAAGCTTTATAGTTTTAATTAAAATAAGAATATCTAGAATAAAAGATCTATTTTTTATGTAAAAAAGATCATAACTTAATTTGTTTTTTGAGTCTTTTATTGATGCACCATATGGATAATTAACTTGAGCCCAACCACTCAATCCAGGCCTTATGGAATATCTAAGAGAATAATGAGGTATACTTTTTTTTAATTCTTTATCAATAGATGGTCTTTCAGGTCTTGGGCCAATTAAGCTCATCTCTCCTTTTATTACTGAAATAAGTTGTGGCAATTCATCAAATCTTAATTTCCTTAAAAGAGTACCAATTTTAGTAATCCTTAGATCTTTTTCTTTGGCCCATTGAGGCCCTTTTCTTTCTGCATCTACTCTCATTGATCTTAATTTAATAATGCTAAAAATCTTTTCATTTTTGCCTACTCTTTTTTGAGTATAAAAAATTGGCCCTCTATCATCTAAAAAAATTAAGATCATAGAAGTTAGGATTATTGGAAAAGTTATAATTAATAAAATTAAAGCTAAAAGAATATCTCCTAATCTTTTTATCCTCATTTCTATACTTTGAAACTCAGTTTTAAAAAGTCCTTTAATTATATCTGAGTTAGTTATTGCAAAGCTAGGTATTCTTTGAAGATACATTTCACACCAATTTAAGGTCGTTATAACTTCAATACCTATATTTTGAAAAAAAATTAATTTTTTTGTTATTTCTTTTACAACTTCTTCAGGATTATCAACTATGATTCCATTAACGTTTTTTTTATCTATTTTCATTATTTCATTAATAGGTTTGATAATATAATTCGAGCTCTGATTTTTAAATTCTTTTATTACTAATTTTGCTTTCTCTTCATTACCTATAAAAAAGAAATTATTTTTTTTGAAAATATATTTATGGAAATATTGATTTAAAAAATTTGTTATGAGAAAACAAAAGGAAACATAAATTGTAAAAGTTATTGTAAATTTCCTTATAAGAGAAATTTCAGAAAAATTTGAAGAGTAATTAATTGATATATTGTAAAAAGCAAAACAAAATGTCAATAATACTATATGAATTAGTATTCTTCTTAATATAGATTCTTTAATAAAATCATATCTTCCAAAAATATAACTAAGAGATGTCCAAAAAAATAAATTGAAAAATAGTATGATCCTATATTCTGAATTTATTGTCCCATCAAAAATAATATGCGCAAAAAATAAAAAATATAAAAAAAAATCAAATATAAAAGAAAAAATAATTTTCTTTCTATATCTAAGCCAGGGGTAACTTAATTTTCCTAAAATCATTCCTAAAAGTTTTAGAAATATAGGTAATTTGTTTTTGTTTTCAACTCTTAACTATAGTCCAAATTTTTATTTTTGCCAAAAATTATAAAATTTTTAATAAAAAAATTTTTTCATTCTATTTAAATTTTATTTATTTAAAAGTTGACCACCAATCTTCATTTTCTAAATACCAATTAATTGTTTTTTCTAATCCTTTAGTTAATTCAATTTTTGGTTCCCAATTTAGTTCCTTCATTAATAATGAAGAATTAATTGCATATCTTTTGTCATGTCCAGGCCTGTCCTTTATAAATTTAATTAGCTTAGTACTTGAATTTTTAATAGAGATTTTTTGCTTTCTATCAAAAATATTACAGATGTGATTAACTAAATCTAAATTACTTATTTCATTATTTCCTCCAATACAATAACTTTTACCAGGTATTCCTTGCTTTAAAATTTTGCAAAGGGCATTGCAATGATCACTAACATAAAGCCAATCTCTTATGTTTTCACCATCTCCGTATATTTCAATAGAATTTCCTCTAATTATATTTATTATTGTCAAAGGGATAAGTTTCTCAGGGAAATGAAAAGGTCCATAATTGTTAGAACAATTACTTACAATACATGGAAGATTGTATGTGTTAAACCAGGCTTTTACAAGATGATCAGAGGATGCCTTGCTTGCTGAATAAGGAGATCTAGGATTATATGGAGTGCTTTCACAAAAAGGCTTTTCATTTTTTTGGAGACTTCCGAAAACTTCGTCGGTACTTATTTGTAGAAAACGATAATGAGTTGGTTTTCCTTTTTTTTTCCAATAATTTTTAAAAACATTGAGTAAATTATAGGTGCCTAATATATTGGTTTCTATAAAATCAGAGGGGTTTTCTATAGAATTGTCAACATGACTTTCTGCCGCAAGATTAGCTATATGAGTGATTTTATATTCTTCCAATATTTTTGTTATCAACTTTGTATTTGAAATATCTCCCTTAAAAAATGAAATTTTATTATTATCAATTAATTCTTTAATGTTTTTTTTATGTCCTGCATATGTCAATTTATCAATTACTACAATTTTATCTTCAGGGAAGTTATTACTTAAATATTTCACGAAATTACTTCCTATGAATCCAGCTCCTCCAGTAATAAGTAATGAAATATCCACTTTGAAATTTTAAAATTTATTATATGGTATTTTTATTTATATTATAAAAGTTTCTTTTAAATGTAATAACAACTTCTAAATTCATGTTTACTAAGCTTTTTGGAGTTTTAAATTTTTCTGTATAAATCCATCAAATATTCACCATATTCATTATCTCCATAATTTTTTGCAATTTCGTAAAACTTTTCACCTGAAATCCAACCTTTATTCCATGCGATTTCTTCTGGGCAAGATATTTTGAGTCCTTGCCTTTCTTGAAGCGCATATATATATCCAGAGGCTTCATAAAGCGAATCATACTTACCTGTATCAAGCCATGCAACTCCCTTATCAAAAATTTCAACTTTAAGAGATTTTTCTTTTAAATAGAGCATATTTAAATCAGTAATTTCAAGCTCTCCTCTTTTTGATGGTTTTAATGATTTGGCTTTTTTTACAACCGAGCCGTCATAAAAATATAATCCAGTAATAGCATAATTACTTTTTGGGTTCGAAGGCTTTTCAATTATTTCTAAAGCATTCTCATTGTTATCAAACTCAACAACTCCATATCTTTCAGGATCTTTTACTTGATAAGCAAAAATCGTCCCCCCAGTTTTCTGTTTGGTTATGATTTTCATCTGTTTAGATAATGAAGATCCGTGAAACAAATTATCGCCTAAGATTAAAGTCACTGGTTGATCACTAATAAATTTTTCACCTATAAGGAAGGCTTCTGCAAGACCTCCTGGATACTTTTGGAGGGCATATTTTATATTTAAGCCAAAATTAGAACCGTCTCCAAGTATTTTTTTAAAAGATGATTTATCTTCTGGCTTACAAATTATTAAAATTTCTCTAATGTCACCTTGCATTAATGTACAAAGTGGATAAAAAATCATTGGCTTGTCATATATAGGTAAAAGTTGTTTGCTTACGGCTTTCGTCAGTGGGCTAAGTCTCGTCCCATTTCCACCTGCTAGTATTATACCTTTTCTATTGATGGTCATATTTTTAATAGAAATATTTTATTTTTTTAAATTATTCATGAATTATACTTGTTATTTTATATTAAATTTAAAGATAATAAAAATTGTTTATTACAAAGACTTCAAAATTAAATTAAAAAAATTAATTATGTATTCGTCTAATTTAATAACTGAAAAAGTCTTAGCATTTTTTGAAAATTATTAGAATTTTCTAATAAATATATAAATAAATTTTTTAATTTCTTTACTTAGTGAAAAAGCAAATATTCGTAGAAACAAAACAAGGAAATTTATTGGCCAATTAGCAAGATTTATATATTTCGTGAGAAAAAATCTTAATTTAAATTCTTTTAAAATGTATTTGAATCCTCCTCTTCTTTTGACCATGTTTGCACCGGTTCTAACATAAACAGTTATTTCCGGGAAATTTTTAAATTTATAACCTTTGCTAATTAATTTAGCCCATAATGCATAGTCTTCAAAACCGTCAATTAAGGGGTAAAAATTACCTTTATCAAAAATTTCTTTTTTGAAAAATACTGAAACATGATTCATAGGACTTCTGTAAATTAATCTCTTCTTAATTTCATCCAAATATAAGGGGACTTTTCTAATATATTTTTTATTATCTTTTAAAGTAAATTCAAACTCACTTATAAATGTACCCATTACATCAAAATCTCTTCCATATTTATTTATGTATTTTTGAATCTTATAGAATCTATCTTGAGAATTTATATCATCACTATCAAATCTTGCGATCCATTCATTTTTTACGTTTTTTAAAGCAATATTTAGACCCTGCGCTAGACCAATATTTGTTTTTAAAAAAATTGGTTTAATTTTCAAATCATCTTTTAATTTTTCAATTATTTTTTTCTTTTTTTTTGAAATTTCTCCATTTATAACAAGAACTATCTCATTGTAAAAGTTGTTATTTGGGTAAAGAGAAACTAGAGCTTCCTCAAAGTGGTTTGTATCGTCGCCATCATAAACCACCATAATTATTGATACGTCATACATTATAAAATTAGGTGTTTGGAGGATTCTCGTTTGAGGTGTAAATATCAAATCCTTTTTTCTTTAAAAAGAATTCTTTTTCTGCTTCTTTTAAATCAAAATCTATCATTTCCTTAATTAGTTCTTCTAGAGAAGTTGTTGATTTCCAACCTAACTTTGATCGTGATTTTGATGCATCACCTAATAAAGTTTCAACCTCTGCAGGTCTAAAATATCTTGGGTCGATTCTAACTACTATTTCATTAGTATCAGCTCTTCTTCCAATTTCATTAATTCCCTCGCCTTCCCATAAAATTGCAGGAGAGTTTTTATTATTAGACCATCCAATTTTTTTCGCTGTTAGTTCTATAAAGGTCCTCACACTTTCTTGCCTCCCTGTCGCGATAACATAATCATCAGGATATTCTTGCTGTAACATAAGCCATTGCATATAGACATAATCTTTGGCGTGACCCCAATCTCTTAATGAATCAATATTACCCATATAAATACAATTATCTAAACCATAATTAATTCTTGCCAACCCTCTTGTTATTTTTCTTGTGACAAATGTTTCCCCTCTTCTTGGACTCTCATGATTAAATAAGATTCCGTTACATGCGTAAATCCCATAGGCTTCACGATAATTTATTGTAATCCAGTATGCATATAGTTTTGCAACTGCATAGGGACTTCTCGGATAGAAAGGTGTTTTTTCGCTTTGAGGAGTTTCCCTAACTTTCCCATATAGCTCACTCGTACTGGCTTGATATATTTTTGTTCTATCTTGTAAGTTCAGAATTCTTATAGACTCTAATAATCTTAGTGCACCTAATGCATCACTATTTGCAGTATATTCAGGACTTTCAAAGCTAACTGATACATGACTTTGGGCACCTAAATTATAAATCTCATCCGGTTGGATTTTTTGAATAATTTTTAATAAATTAGTGCTATCTGTCAAGTCACCATAGTGTAATACTAAACTTGGATTTACCTGATGTGGGTCTTGGTATAAGTGATCAATGCGTCCTGTATTAAAAGAAGAACTTCTCCTTTTTATTCCATGAACCTCATAATTTTTATTTAGCAAAAGCTCAGCAAGATAACTACCGTCTTGGCCCGTTATCCCAGTAATTAAAGCTTTTTTCATTATAAAACTGTTCCAGGAGCATGATAAATTAATCCTATATTGTTCAACAGTACTAAATCAAGAAATATAGAAAAAATTTTGTAAAAACTCATAACTTTTTAAAGTTTTTATTTATAGATAATTACTATGGTGTATATTTTTTTATAGGAAAAAACTTTTTAAAAATATTAATGAGGATATTTAATAAATGAAACGAATAAATATTATTACTACTACTTATAATGATGCTCATAAATATCTTATGGAGACAATAAGGTCAGTTAAAAATCAGCAATTTGATGTTAATAAAGTTGAGGTAATTCATACGATAGTAAATGATGGCTCTAACAATGAAAATAGTCTTTTATCTCTAGAGTTTATTGATAAAAAATATGATGTAAAAATTATTAATCAAGAAAATATGGGGTTGCCTGGGGCAAGGAATACTGGTATCGAAAGCATTGAAAGTGATTATATCCTTCCTCTAGATGCAGATGACCTTATTGATCCCTTATTTATTGCAAATTTTTATTCTAAATTTAATAAAAAAGAACTCGAAAATTGTCTTTTCTATACTAATTGGAAATCATTTGGCAATTATGATAGGAAATTAGTTGTAAGAAAACCAACGCCTTATACAATTAGATATGCAAACTATTTGCCTGTTTGTGCACTCATCCCTACAAAAATAATTTCAGAAAATAAATATGATTCAAAAATGAGCTTTGGTTTTGAAGATTGGGATTTATGGATAAGACTAATTTGCGGGGGAATCTCGCTTCATCATATTGATTATTTTGGTTTTCATCATAGGGAACAAGAAAATAATTTAACTAGCAAGAATTTTATTAATTATAAAAAGGCATGTAAATATTTTAGATTAAAATATAAAGATCTTTATTCTGCAGAATATAGTGCATGGTCTAAAAAAGAGTATCCTCCAAATTTATATGATCTTTTCAGGTGTAATACCAATCCAAGATTACGTTTTTCATTAATTAATTTGCTTTCCAAAATTAAACTTTTTTAATAAGATTATTCTCATTAAACACTCTTTGATTGTTAAAGATTACTAAATAATATACGATTTCATTATGAAGAATATTTTCGAATGTATGTAGCTTCTTGTCCTTTGAGAATATCTTTGTTCGGAGGATCAACTGACAATCCTTTTTTTGTGAAAAAATATGGTTATGGCTCTGTTATTAGTTTCGCCTCTAATTTAAAAACTTATATATCTCTGCATAAGGATATGCTGGGATATAACGTTTATGGAGGAAAGTTTATAGTTAATTATTCCAAAAGAGAGGAAATAGATTCTATCTCAAAAATCATAAATGATCCAGTTAGATTAGTCTTTGAATATTTTAATATTGAACCATTAACTGTTTCTCTAAATAGTGATTCATATTCCCAGGGAAGTGGATTAGCATCTTCTTCCTCTTATATTATTAGTCTTATCAAAGCTATATCTCTATATAAAAAAATAAAAATGACTCCAATGGAAATTTGTGACTTAGCCTATAAATTAGAGTTACAAATTAATCCTTATTGCGGATATCAAGATCCATATGGATGCGGTATTGGAGGATTAAAGAGGATAGAGTTTTTTAATGACAAATCAATAAAATATGAATTCCTTGAAACCAATTTTTTTAATTATTATGATGCCCATCTGATTTTTACAGGTGTAACAAGGAATTCAAGAAATGTTCTTAAAGATATAAGTGAGAATATTGAGAAATCAAAACCTTTGCTAGATACGCTGGAACAAGCATATAGTGAATTTAAAAAAGAGAATTTTGATAAATTTCTAGAACTTCTTAACGTGAGTTGGATTCAGAAAAAAAATACTTCTGAAATAATATCTTCTAATGATATTATCAAAGAAATGGATAAAGAAATCACTAATAATAACTCAATTATTGCCCATAAGTTATGTGGAGCTGGTAATGGAGGATTTTTCCTTGTTTTTTCAGAAAAGAATAAATTAAATATTCCTTTTGATAAAGTAAAAATTTCAGTAGCAACTGATGGAGTAAGAGGTCATACCTTATGAAAAAAAATCCTTTTAAAGCTTATATCTCAGCGCTTAATAAAATTGATTTTAATAAAGAATTCCATGATTTCAATATTGTATGGGAAAAGTTCTCTAAAATAATAATATTAGGAAACGGTGGAAGTAACGCAGTCGCATCTCATATTTCGCAAGACTATATTAAGTTCCATAATAAAAAATCACTTGTATTTTCTGATCCTTCTATGCTTACATGTTTCATCAATGATTTTGGGATGGAAAAGGCATATCAAAAATTCCTAGAATATCATTCTGATGATAAAACTTTATCAATATTAATTAGTTCAGGAGGAGAATCTAAAAATATTTTGAATTGTGTAAATTATTGCGAAGATAATAACCTCCCTTATGGAATATTAACTGGTTTTAGTAAGGAAAATACCCTAAGATCTATATCTAAAAATGCATTATGGGACTTTCATGTAGATAGCTTTGACTATGGAATAGTTGAATGTATTCATCAGATATTTCTTCATGGAGTCGTATGAAATATTGTTTTGATATTGATGAGTCAATTTTTAAAACACCTTTAAATAATAATAGGCAATATCAATTTAATAAAAGTAGGCCTTGCAAATTTATGATAGAGGCAATTAATAAATTACATAATGAAGGTAACCAAATAATACTGAGAAGATTTTCTTCTGATGATTTAAAAAAACTAACACTTTATCAATTGGATAAATTTGAATGTAAATATGATGAATTAACGTTTGCAAAAGCTATCCAATCAGATTATTTTGTGGGTGACCAATATATAAAAGCTAAAGATTGGATTAATGATTTCATGCCCCAAAGAAAAGGGATCATTGCAGGAGCTTTTGATATTCTTCATCCTGGTTATATAAGAATGTTTAAAGAGGCAAAGCAAAATTGTAATCATTTGACTGTAGCCTTACATCAGGATCCTTCTCTTGAAAGACCAAATAAGTTAAAACCTGTGCAAACAGTAAAAGAAAGAATGGAAATTTTAATGTCTATAAGATATATAGATAATATTGAAATTTATAATTTAGAAAATGAATTTCTTGAGATGTTAAAGAATTACGATGTTAGGTTTTTAGGGGAAGACTATAAGGATGGAGGTTACACCGGTAAGGATAATCCAATAGAAATAATTTGGCTGAATAGAAAACATAACTTTTCAACAACTAGATTAAAAAAAATGATATTTAAATCTTTATCAAAAATATAGGTTATATAATAAAACTAAAGTAAATTAATTTGAGAAAGAAGATCATATGATCAAATCACTTGTTACAGGAGGGGCTGGATTCATTGGTTCAAATTTAGTAGATAAACTTTTGTCAATAGGTCATTCAGTAGTGTGTGTAGATAATGAATTCGCTGATAATGAGATGTTTTATTGGAACCCAGATGCAATAAATGTAAAAGCAGACATAACTAATTATGAAGAGATTAAAAATCTTTTTAATTCTGTTGATTATGTATTTCATATGGCTGCTGAATCAAGAATTGGTCCTGCAATATTAAACCCAATAAAAGCAGCTGAAATTAATATTTTAGGAACAAATATAGTATTGCAATGTTCTAGGGAGAGTAACGTAAAAAGAGTGATATATTCATCTACATCTTCGGGATATGGTTCAAATCCTATACCAAACGTCGAGACTCAACCTGATGACTGCCTAAATCCTTATTCAGTTTCGAAGATATCTGCAGAAAAGATTTGTAAAATGTACTCTGATATGTATAAATTGCCCACAATAATCTTTAGATATTTTAATGTTTATGGAGAACGAGCTCCTTCTAGAGGCCAATATGCTCCGGTTATAGGAATATTCTTAAGACAAAAAAAAGCTGGTCAGAAATTGACTGTTGTGGGCGATGGCGAGCAAAGAAGAGATTTTATTTATGTCGGGGATGTGGTTGAAGCAAATATTAAAGCGGCAACAAAAGATATAGATAAAAAGTTTTTTGGAGAAGTATTTAATGTAGGCTCTGGTGAAAATATTTCGATAAATGAGATTGCCCAAATGATTGATAATAATATAGAACATATCCCTCCAAGAGAGGGGGAGGCAAGAATTACATTAGCTAATATTGAAAAAATAAGAAATTTATTTGATTGGTCACCAAAAATGAATTTAAAAGATTGGGTAAAACCTTACTTGATTTGAATTTATCAGAATTTTATTTCCTAAAAAAAATTAATCAAAGGTAGCTTCATTTTCCGTAATTTTGAGCACTTATAACAATTTCATGATCTGTGAAAGTTTTATTTCTAATAGAATTTATACATATTTTTGTTTTATAGTAATACATTATTTTTAAACTAAAAGGTTATTGCAGTTGAAAAAGGTTTTTTATTATTTGAGATTCATTCGATCTGATATCCATGTTTTTGGAGTAAGATCTGAAATGATTTCTACAGGGATATGACGATTAAACTTAGAAACACCTCTTTTTTTAATGTAATCTACCATTGAAACTAATCCATCCTCTAACGATACTTTTGTTCCATAATCTAAAAATTTTCTAGCTTTGTTGGATGAACAAATTGCGTGCTTTACTTCTTGAGGCCTAGCGGCAAGATATACAGGATTTTTATTAAAACCTGTTATCTCACAGATTTTAGTGGCTAACTCATTTATCGTAACGACTTCTTCATCTGGCCCAACATTTATAACTTCTCCCACTGACGTATCATCAGTGCATGCAGTCATAAGGCAGTTTAGAACATCTTGAATAAATGAAAAACATCGAGTTTGGTTACCGTCTCCATAAATAATAGGAGGTAAACCTTGAAGGCATCTATTTATCATTATTGAAGCAACGTTTCTGTATGGATCATCATATTTTTGTCTTGGCCCAATAATGTTGTGTGGAACTAACGTTACATATTTAATCGAATGAACATCTGCTAAGCACTCTAATGTTTTTTCCGCGGCATACTTTGCAATTCCATAAGGATCTTGAGGCTTTGGCTCCATTTCTTCTGTAAAGGGTATTTTAATAGCCCCATATCTTGCCATCGATGAACAGTTTATTATTTTCTCAACACCGCTTGATATGGCTGCACTAAAGACAGATACCGATGCTTCGTAAATATTTGAAGTTACGAAACTAGGGGAAAAAACACTTAATCCTTCATAAGCAGTCGCAGCTGTATGAATAAGAAGTTCAGGCTTGAAGTCATGTAAAATTCTTGTTAATTGCTCACTTCTACAATCAAATGGATAAAAAGAAGCATCTTTTGGAACATTATCCTCATATCCGCCAATTAAATTATCATTCCCAGCAACCTCATAACCTTGATGAATGAACTCATCTGCTACATGAGAACCTAAAAAACCTGCTATTCCTGTAATAAATACTTTTTTCATATTATAAAGTTTTTATTATTCTATTATAAATTTAATCTTGTAGTTTTAGTAATATTTAAAAATTACAATTAAATAATCTTACATTAATTTATTGTGAAAATACAACTTTTAAAAACTTTTTAAAAAGTTTTTTAAATTAGTTTCTTTTACTTGTGAAATTCTTAATTTAGTGAATAATCAAAAATGTTTTAAGATTTATTAATTCAATCCAAAAAAAAGAATTTACTTTGCTTAATTTCTCGACCAAAAAAATAATATGGTTAATAATAATTAAATCAATTTCAAGAGCTCCTTTTAGATTGGTTTTGGCAGGCTAGGCAATGATATTTTTCCATTTTGTGATATTAGTTGGCATTCTCCTCAATGGTAGAATCGATAAATATGCTTTTGCCCAGATCAGATTAATAGTTTCTGATAAAAGAGAAATTAAGAAATTTAATCAAGAAAAATCATCTTTTCATGGAATTACAAATGAAGGTTGTTATTTATTTAAAAATGATATTATTAAAGTAATTACCTGACCTAGATAGTTTTTCATTAGAAAATGAGGTGCTCCCTTCTCTAATTAAAAAAGAGAATTTCGTATTATATTCAGCAAGCGATGAATTTATTGATATTAGAACTTCTGAAGATTATGAAAAAGCACAAACTCCATAAAAAGATTTATACATTATGAAAAGAGCACTCTTTCTAGATAGGGATGGGGTAATTAATAAAGACTATAATTATGTCTATAAAAAAGAAGATATTGATTTTATAGATGGAATTTTTGATTTAGTTAGAGAAGCAAATCACAAAAATTATTATGTGCTTGTGGTTACTAATCAGGCAGGCATAGCAAGAGGATTTTATAAAGAAAATGATTTTCTAGAATTATCAAATTGGATGAAAGAGCAATTTTTAATTAATAATTCAAGAATTGATTACTTTTATTACTCTCCCTATCATCCTATTTATGGGATTGGAAAATATAAGATTGATTCTGATCTAAGAAAACCAAAACCTGGTATGTTTTTAAATGCCAAGAAAGATTTTAAATTGGATATTAAAAATTCTATTATGATTGGCGACAATGAAAAAGATTTAGTAGCAGCTAATAGAGCAGGAGTAGGTAAAATTATATGCTTAGGAACTCTTTTTAAAAACAAATTTGGAATTAATATAAGAAAATTGGCTGAAGCTAAAAAATATCTAATAAATTATTAATTTTAACTAATATTAAAATCAAAATATGTTTTTAAAAATAAAATATTCTTGTAATGTTAGGATAAATATTCTGTGAAATGAAAATATCAAAATTATTATTCGTATTAACTCTTATTACATTTTTATCATTTTTTCTGGCGGCGTTATTTGCATATGATGTTTTTTATAATGATGCTATTTCTACATTTTTTGGTGGCGACTCAGTAAACTATTTAAATTTGAAGTATGAAATCCAGACTTTTGAAGATGTGTATCTTGGATATCTTGAGAGTGGATTGGGATCGTTATTTGGAACTTATGGAATAACTTTTATAAGCCTATTTTTGAACGATTTTTTTGGGGGGTGGGCGTTATATGGATCAATTTTATTTAATCTTATTATCGTTTATTTTTCTTATTATATTCTGGATAAATCTTATAATTATCAACTTCAAAGATTTAAAAGTAATGCTCTAATTTTAAATTATATATTCCCATCTATTTTAATTTATTTAATTGGCCCGAATAAAGAAATTTTCACTTTTCTAGCAAGTTGTATTCTTGTAAGATTATCTTTTTTGAAATCTTTGTCAAAAAGTGCTTTAAAAAATAGAAATGAAATTATTATTTATCTTTTAATTCTTATTTTTTCTGTTTTTATTAGAGATATTTATTTAGCTATATCTTTATTTGCTATAGTATTTCTTTTATTTAATAAAGATGTTATTAGATATTCAATTCTATACTTAAGTACAATAATATTTTATTTTATAAGACCTGAATTTTATACGGGTTCTGATAGATTACTTAACCAAGATTCACAAGTTATAACTTTATTACTTGAAAAATATTTTGATCAACCATTTACTTTTGTAATACAAATTTTTGGAAGAGTTTTTGTTGCAATTTTTGGAATATTATATCCATCAAGAATTTTAGGTTTATTTGATGGCAGCAATTTATTTGCATTTATAAGATTAATCTTTGTGATTTTGATTTCATTTATTTTTTTCAATCTGTTTAACATTAAAGATTTTAAAATTTCAAAATTTCCTTATTCTCCTCTAACCAAGAACTTATTATTTTGCTTAATAATGGTTCTTATGTTATTTGGATTAGGTAATTATAATAGTGATCGCAAAATCATCCCAACTTTCCCGATTTGTTTTGCCTTGATATGTTCTTTAAAGAATGATAAGACTAATACTTTAGTGAATGATTTTAAGAAAAAGACTTTCAAACAAATAGATTAACATTTAAAAAATTAAATATTTTTAAAATTTATTTTAAATTATAGTAATATTGACTAAATAAAATAATCATGGATATTTTTAAAAATTTAAAAAGATATTATTCTTACTATAGAGATATTAGAAGTTTTGATAAAGATTCTTTTATTCATACTTTAAATTTTTCAATTGATGATGATCGTGCTGCTTTAGAGGGTAAAAGTTTGATTCCTCTCATATCTAAAGCTTTAGATTTTGCTTTTAAAAATGAAATAGAAGAAAAAGGAATTAAAAATAGTTTTTATTTTAATATTTTTCCTGGAGAGCCATATAGAATACTATCTGGGATCGTAAATACTATTAAACCAAAATCTCTTTTAGATATTGGAACCTTTACCGGTATGTCTTCAAGAGTAATGCTGGACTATTCAGATCAATTAACGGAAATCAAAACATTTGATTTGATTAAATGGAATAAATTTAAGGACACTCATCTTTCAATTGAAGATTTTGAGAATAGAAAATTTTCACAAGATCTTGTTGATCTTTCATCTAAATTTATATTTGATAAATATCTAAATCTTTTTAATGATTCAGAAATAATTTATGCTGATGGCCCTAAGGATGGTAAGTTTGAATACGAACTATGTAAAAATATAAGTAATTCTAATTTAGAAAATAAAAAGAGATATTTAATTCTTGATGATATAAAATTTTTAAATATGGTCAAATTGTGGAGATATATTGAGTCTCCTAAAATAGATATTTCATCTTTTGGTCATTATCTTGGTACAGGTATCGTTGACATATCAAAAGGTTTGAAAATTAATAAAAGAGCTTTTAATAAAAATATTAAGCATGTTTTAAAAAGAAATGAAATTTTTTAATATTTTTTTTATGTATTTAATTAAATTGAAATCTGGGATTATTAAAATTTTAAATTAATAAGTGTTTTACTAACAACTAATCAATTAGGATATCTATTAGTTTTAAGTTTTTGAATGAATACAGAATTTAGTGAAACTTTGATAAGAAACAAAGCTATTACTGAATCTATTGTAGTGGGGTTTTCAGACTCTTTGTTAATATTAGGCCTTTCAGTTCTGGCTGGTTTTTATATTAGATTTATTTTTAAAAAATATTCAAATTCATACTCTTCAACATCTGCTTTTGGAAATACTTTATTAATGGTAACTATTTCTGTAGCCTCTTTAATAGCTGTAGTTAAATCTTCATTAGCTTTATCTCTTGGATTGGTAGGTGCATTATCTGTAGTTAGGTTTAGAACTGCTATAAAAGAACCATATAACCTTGCATTCGTTCTATTATCTATCTGCATTGGTATAGCGATAGGAGCTTCACAATATTTATTTGCAGTTTTAATTGCAATTACTGGTTCAGTAGTAGCAATTTATGCTTTTAAAATAAATAATAAAAGTAAAAATTCAAGCTCATCCTCTAATTTCTTAGATAGCATATCGCTAACTTTATCTTCAACGAAAGATCTACCTAAATTGTGCAGTTTGCTTGATAAATATACAGAAGTCTATTCTATAAAAAATCTAAGTTCTTATTCACAAGATAATTTAGTATTAAATATTTCAATACATATTGATGATCATAAAAACCTAAATGAAATTTTATTCAAAATAAGGGAAGAATTTAAAGATGCATCAATTACTTTTTATAATAGGCCTGAGAGTTAAAATAATTATAAATGAAATCTTCAAGGCGCAAATCAAATAATAAAAATAGATTTAAAATCGTTAAAAAAAAACTATTATCTTTTTTACCATTATTAAAAAATGCATCTTTTATTTTGGTTGTATTACAAGGAACAATATTTATTGGATTAGTAATAGATAATAGAGGCTATGTAAAACTAAAGATTAGTGAAATATATTCAAAATTCGATAAGCGATATGAAGACTTATATTTAAGTGATTTTACAAGTTACTTTTTTGATACTTTCAGGTCATTTTTTGTAAAAAAAAATTTAAAAAGAATTGACTTAGATATTAATTTTGAAGAAATTTCTAAGTTAGAGTGTATGCGCAAAAAACTAGATAATTGTTCTGAGGATAATTGGGCAAGAGGTAAAATGATTCATAATAAAAATTCTTATAAAGTTAAGTTAAGGGCTAAAGGTGATAGGAATCTGCACAGATTGAATTTAAAAAAAATGAGTCTTAAAGTTGATATTAGAGGAAAAGATAGATATGAGGGTATGGAAGAATTTTCCCTACAAATGCCCATTTTGAGAAATTATACTTATGAATTGTTTGCTTCCAATATAGTCAAAAATGAAGATCTTATTTCTCCAAGACATGAATTTGTGAAATTATTCGTTAACGGAGAATATTTTGGAATTAGACATGTTGAAGAGGGTTTTGGAAGAGAATTAATTGAAGCTTCGAAAAGAAGATATGGGCCTATTTTTGGAATATTTGAACCTCATAGTGTTATTTTCGAGGATGCTATATTTGATCTTTCTGATGCAAAACAATGGAGTGAAAATACGTCGAAAAAAATTGCTAAGGAAACTTTATCCGTATTAAAAGCAAGTCAGAATGATCCTTTAATAATAAAAAAATATTTTGATTTGGATAAGTGGGGCAAATATTTTGCGTTGATGGATGCTTTAAATCTTTATCATGCAACAATTCCTAAAAGTGTAAAATATTTTCTAAATCCTTCAAGTGGTTTAATTGAGCCAATATTCTTTGATGGTCACTTTACTGGGGCTTTAAATCTTAAAGAAGATAGATTAATTGATATTACTCTTCATGAAAACTGCCCTTGGGAATGTCCAGAAACAAATTTTTATAGAAAGTTTTTTGGAGATTATAAAAAGATTGAACCAAATTTTTATAGAATTTATTTTGAAAATTTAGAAAGATTTTCTTCTAATTCTTATACAAAAGAAGTTATTAAGCCTTCTTGGGATAATTTTTGGTTTGAAAGAGCACTTATTTATAGAGAGTTTTCAAGATCAGATAGAATTTATAATGAAGGAATATTCCCTCATATTGGGCAATGGGGTTCTATTAGTAAAAGACTTAAGAATATAAGAAAAGAAATAAGAATTGCTCGTGATCAAAAGCCCTCTATAGCTACCCATAAAAATAGATTTCTGGTGAGTTTGGTCAATGAAAAATCAAGATTACCTCAAATAATTAAGTTAAATTGTAATGGATTAACCTCTGAACCTATAATTTTAGAGAAAGGGACAAAGAAGTTTATAGATCTATCTTCTTTTGGAAATTGTAATATAGATAATACAAGATTTTCATTAAATGAATTTAAGAATAGTTTTATTTTTTCTGGAGAATTAACATCATCTCTCGAAATGAATCAGAAAATTAAATTTGAACCGATAATAAAAACTAGTTTAAAACAAAATTTTAACTTTAATAAAGGTCTTCATAACATTAATGAAAATATAGAATTATTTGGAAAGAATATTATCTTTGATGAAGGATCAAATATATGTCTTAATAAAGGATCAAAACTAATTATTAAAGACTCTTACATTAAATTTCATGGGAATCCAAATGAAGGAGTGATAATAAAAGGTTGTGATTCTAAAAGTGGTTCCTTAATAATTGAAAATTCAAATGTATTTATAAATAATTTAGAAGTAAATAATTTATTAAGCCCAATTCAAGAACTAAGGATCTTATATGGAGGAATTAATTTTGTAAATTCCAAAATTAAATTTGATAATCTTGAAATAAAGAACTCTTTAAGTGAAGACGGTGTAAATTTTATAAATTCATCAGTAGAAGGTAATAATTTATATACTGAAAATATTAAATCAGATGCAATTGATTCTGATTTTTCCTCATTAGATATTAAAAATATAAATTGTAATAAAGTTGGTAATGATTGTTTAGATTTATCTTATTCTGTTTCGAATATTGAAAATATTGTGGGCAAAAATATTGAAGATAAAGTTCTAAGCGTTGGTGAAGATTCGAATTTAAATATTAATAATATAAATGCAATTAATAGTGAGATCGGAGTAGTTAGTAAAGATTCTTCTGTACTTAAAATAAAATCTTTTAATTATTCAAATGTTAAACTCCCATTGGCTTCATATATTAAAAAACCTGAGCTTGGATCACCAACTATTTATATTGATAAAACTAATAATACGATTAATACAAAAAATAGCCTTATTTCTGATGATTCCTTTGTTTATATTTATGGGAAAAGAATCATTGGTGAAATGAGTTCTAATAAAGTTTTTAAAGAACTTTATGGAAATAAATATGGGGCAAAGACAATTAGATGAAGCGGTTTGAAAAAAAATATAGGATTGCCCCAGCTTTTTTAGTTGAAAAAGAATTTATTCTTATTGAAAATAGATTTAGAAAGATATTTAAAGATAGATTCATTACAAGCATATATTATGATACTCCAAGCTTTCTGCACTTCCGCCAGTCTGAGGAAGGAATATGTAAAAGGAGAAAAATAAGAATTAGATACTATAACAATGATGTTGATAAAGCAATTATTGAATATAAAAATAAAAATTCAGAAATTGGTTGGAAAGATTTTTCTAAATTAGAAAATGCTATAAATATTAGCTCTGGAGAAATATTAAATACTTCTGCTTTCACAGATCTTAATTTATCATTTATTATTCCATCTTTTATAGAAAATGGTTTTCAACCAACTCTTGGTATTAATTACTTGAGAAGATATTACCTTTCTGAAGATAAACAGACGAGAATAACTTTTGACAAAAAAATAAAGTTTTCAAGTATTTTGAAAAATAAAGATGGTTATTTTTTTAATTATCCTGTTGAGTCAGATGAATCAATAATGGAAGTTAAATTTGAAAGTGGTACTAATCCAGATCAAAAACTTATAGAAAAACTCACAAATTCTAATAATCTTAATTTATCAAGGTTTTCAAAATATTGTGAAGGAATTAAACAAGTATATTAGAAATTTGATTTTTAAAAAATATTTATTATGAAGAATACTTTAGTTCAAATTGCTAATAGTTAATCTAAAGTGCCATCACCAATTCTCCATAATTTTATTCCTAGATTTTTCATCTCTTTAGGGTTAACGATAGATCTAGAATCAAATATCCAAGAAGGCTTTCTCATGAGATTTGTGTAAAATTTCCAATTAAGAGTTTTGTACTCTTCCCATTCGGTAAGAATAATAATCGCATCTGAATTTTTAAAGATCTCTTCGTAGTCTTTAGAAAACCACCAAAAGCTATTACTTTCTTTTTGTTTAGGATCTTTTCCTTCGTTTTTTTCTAAATCTTTTTTAATCTGATCTTTAGTTACTTTAGGATCGTGTATTACGATTTCTGCACCTTCTGTAAGTAATTCTTTCGTTATCTTAATTGCCGAAGACTCTCTTGTATCATTTGTATTTGCTTTAAATGCGAAGCCAAGAATAGCAATTTTTTTTCCATTTAAAGTACCAAACAATTTGTCTACAACAAGTTTGGATATTCTACTTTTTTGCCAATTATTTAAAATTAGAACTTGCTCCCAATAATTAGCTACCTCATTAAGACCATAATATTTACTCAAATAAACCATATTTAAAAGATCTTTTTGGAAACAACTTCCACCAAATCCTGGACCTGCATTCAGAAACCTTTCCCCAATCCTTTTATCAGACCCAATAGCTAATTTTACTTCTCTGACATTCGCTCCAGTAGATTCACAAATAGCTCCTATTGCATTTATTGAACTAATCCTTTGGGCTAGAAATGCGTTCGCTGCAAGTTTAGATAATTCGCTACTCCAGAGGTTTGTTTTAATAATTTTTTCCTTGCTTACCCAATGTTCATATATTAATGATAAAGATTCTATCGCATCAGAATCATTGCCTCCTATTAAAACTCTATCAGGATTTTCTAAATCATTTATGGCCGTGCCCTCTGCTAAGAATTCAGGATTAGATAGAATTGAAAAACTTTTTTTAGCATCATAATTTTGATTGTAATTAAGAATTGTCTTTATTACCTCAGCTGTTTTTACTGGAACAGTACTTTTTTCTACAACTATGGTATGTCCGGTAGCAAAATTAGCAATAGTTCTAGCACTCGATTCCACCCATTTCAAATCACTTGCAAATCCAGCTCCATAACCGGAGGTTTTTGTTGGAGTATTAACTGAAATAAAAATAATATCTGCTTCAGAAATGGCCTTCTGAATATCACTTGAGAAAAAAAGATTTTTTCCTCTTACTTTTTTAATTATTGATGCTAGCCCTGGTTCAAATACAGGGAGATTAGATAAGTCTTCACTATTCCAAAGGTCTACTTTAGATTGATTTAAATCTACAATTGTTATTTCAATACTATTACATCTATCAGCCATTACTGCCATAGTTGGTCCACCTACATATCCAGCCCCCAAACATGTTATTTTTTTAAGATCAGCTTTATTTTTCATTTTTTAAGTAATCTTTAAAGTATTTAATAGTTTTATCTAATCCATCAGAGAGTGATATTGAAGGTTCCCAATTAAGAACTTCTTTCGCAATTGAAATATCTGGTTTTCTTCTTAAAGGGTCATCTTCTGGTAAATTTTTATAAATTAGTTTAACATCAGGGTTAACTTTTTTAATTAAGATTTTAGCAAGATCCTTAACTGTAAATTCATCTGGATTACCTAAATTTACAGGCAAGTCATAATTACTATTCATAAGCTTCAGCATTCCATTGATAAGATCATCAACATAACAAAAACTTCTTGTCTGACTACCATCTCCATATATCGTAAGTGGATTTCCTGAGATAGCAGATACTATGAAATTGCTTACAACTCTGCCATCATTGGGTAGCATTCTAGGACCATAAGTATTGAATATTCTCACAACTCTAATATCAGAATTATGCATTCTCTTGTAATCGAAACATAATGTTTCAGCAATTCTTTTCCCCTCGTCGTAACAACTTCTAGGCCCTATTGTATTAACATTTCCAAAATAAGCTTCTTTCTGAGGGTGTACTAGTGGATTTCCGTAAATTTCGCTAGTTGAGGCTAATAAAAATCTTGCATTTAATCTTTTAGCAAGTCCTAACATGTTATAAGTTCCTAGAAAGCTTGTTTTCGCTGTTTTAATTGGATTATTTTGATAGTGAATAGGTGAAGCAGGACATGCAAGATGCCAAATTCTGTCCGCCTCTAATAAGATAGGTTGGGTAATATCATGTCTAATAATTTCTAGCTTGTTATTATTGAACCACTTCTTTAAATTAGATTTGCTACCTGTAAAGTAGTTATCTAAACTTACTACTTCTTCCCCTGCAGATAAAAGTTTATCAATAAGATGTGAACCTAAAAATCCGGCTCCTCCAGTAACTAAATTTCTAATAGCCAATAATAAAATGAATAATAAGACTTATTTTATATTATTCACTAATTATTTTTAAAATATTGTTGAGTTACTTTTAATAATAATCATTTAAAAATTTAATATTAAGCCTCTTCTCAAATAATTATTTATATTTTCAAATACCATAATACTCTTTATACCAATAAATAAATTTTTTAATGCCTTCATTAAGTGAAGTTTTTGGTTTATATCCCACCCAATCACCTATCAAACCTATTTCTGCGGTTGTTTTTTCTATATCTCCTGGCTGAATTGAGTAATTATTTATAATTGCTTTTAACCCAAGTTCTTTCTCAAGGATTTGTATAAAGTGAGAAATCAAAATTGGCTTATTATTACCTATATTAAATATTCTATGAGGACACCAACTTGTTGAAGGGTCTGGTGAATTCCTGTTGAAACTTGTGTTTTTTGTTGCAGGTTTTTCAACTAGTTTCTCAAAAATTCCTGAAATGTCTTCCACAAAAGTAAAATCCCTATACATATTTCCTGAGTTAAAAAGTTTTATGGGTTTACCTTCTAGGATTGATTTTGTGAATATCATAGGTGCCATATCTGGTCTCCCCCATGGACCATAAACTGTAAAAAATCTTAATCCCGTACAAGGTATACCATATAAATGACTATAACTATGAGCCATTAATTCATTTGATTTTTTCGTGGCAGCATAAAGACTAATTGGATGATTTACTGCATCTTTCTCAGAATAAGGGTATTTTATATTTCCTCCATATACAGAGCTGCTACTCGCATAAATTAGATGCTTAATATTATATTTTCTGGACATTTCAAGTACATTCCCGAACCCAATTAAATTAGAATTAAGATATGCTGCGGGATTTTTGATTGAATATCTTACACCTGCTTGGGCAGCCATATGAATTACAGTATCAATTTTAAATTCATCAAATAATTTATTTAACTGCTCTTCTTTCGTTAAATCTCCTTTAATAAATTTCCAATTTGAATAATTTCTTTTTGAAAAGTATTTTAATTTCTCCAATCTGGCATATTTCAAAGAAGTATCATAATAATTATTGAGATTATCAAAGCCTATTAACTGATTATTTGTTTGGAGAAGTTTTTTGCAAATTTGATAACCTATAAAACCTGCTGCCCCTGTTACTAAAATATTTTGCATGGAATATTATTAATCTCTGAATATATTTTAATTTACTACATAGACCTATAATCTTATAATTTAAGACAAAGTTAAACACAGAAAGCACTTTTAAGAAAAAAACTATAAATATACATCTATTCTTAAAAGAAAACTTTGTTAATTCTGTTTTTAATGTAAAGTTAAAATAAAATATGAATCTTAAATGAGAAGAAGAAATAAGTTTGCCTTGGTCGCATTCCAAGGTGCTATCAATTTAATTGAATTACTTCTTAAAAAAGAATATTTGCTATTTAATAAAAATTTTCAAGTATATATTTTTTAAAAATAATGACATCTAAAACTATTTACAAAATTGTTCCAATAATACTTGCAGGTGGAACTGGTTCAAGACTTTGGCCATTATCTAGAAAAAGTTTTCCTAAACAATTTCTAAATTTATTAAATGATGATAGATATACTATGCTCCAAAAAACCTACAAAAGAATAGATAATTTAGAACATATTTGCAGACCAATAGTTATTTGTAATGAAGAACATAGGTTTATAGTTGGTCATCAAATGAAAGAAATAAACATAGAGCCATTAGAAATATTATTGGAACCGGTTGGAAGAAATACTACACCTGCAATTACAATTGCTGCTTTAAAAGCTTTAGATATATTTAAAGAAACAAATATTGAACCTATACTCTTAATATTATCGTCAGATCACCAAATTAAAGATATTAATAATTTTCAATTAGCAATTAAAAATAGTATTGAAAATGCTTTAAATGATAATTTAATAATCTTTGGAGTACCTCCCACATATCCTTCTACTGGATATGGATATATAAGATCTGCAAACCAGCTTGATCCCAATCAATATTTTGCTAGTAAGGTTGATAAATTTATAGAGAAACCAAATAAAAAAAATGCTAAGAGTTTTATTGAGGATAAAAAATATACTTGGAATAGTGGAATGTTCGTATTTAAAGCGACTTCGATTCTTAATGAGATAAAAAGATTTGCACCAGAAATAATAAAAAATTGTGAAAAATGTTTGAAAAAAAGTAAAAGGGACTTTGATTTCTTAAGACTTGAAGAAGAAGCATTTAGAAATTGCGATAATATTTCAATTGATATTTCCGTATTTGAAAAAACGAACAAAGCGTTTGTAATTCCTCTTAACTGTGGTTGGGATGATGTAGGCAGCTGGGAATCTCTCTGGAAAATGTCTAAAAAAGATCAAAATGGCAATTATTTAATAGGAAGAGTTTTAGCAAAAGAAACTAAAGAATCTTTGATAAGAAGTGAGGAAAAATTGGTAGTGAGCATCGGTTTAGAAAATATAGTAATTGTTGAAACTAAAGATGCAATTTTAGTTGCAAATAAAGAATCTTCCCAAAATGTAAAAAATATAGTTTCTTTAATGAATGAAAAGGGCTTTAATGAAGCAATAAATCATAAAATTGTTTATAGACCCTGGGGATCATTTTTATCCATTGAAGAAGGTAAAACTTGGCAAATCAAGAAAATAGAGGTCAACCCTGGAGCCTCTCTATCTCTTCAAATGCATTTTCATAGATCTGAGCATTGGGTTGTAGTAAATGGTACAGCCAAGATACTTATAGAAGATAATGAAAAAATAATTGGTCCAAATGAAAGTGCATATATTCCATTAGGAGTTAAACATAGATTATCAAATCCAACTAAATTTAAATTGACTTTAATAGAAATTCAGAGCGGGAGTTATCTTGGAGAGGATGATATAAAAAGATTTGAAGACAAATATGGAAGATAATATAGGAAAATCTTTATACTCCCGTCTCCTTAACAACATAAATTAGGCCTTGAGTTTTTTTTTAGATTTTTTGTTATTTATTAAATTCTTAAAAGTATAAAAACTATTCTTAAATTTTGAGAAATCTTTTGTATTAACATCATTAGATTTTAAATTTATAAATTTTTTATTTTAATAAGCTCCTCTTCCAAAGGGAAATAGAATTACTTTAAAAGTTTTAATAAAAATTTTCATGTCTAGGATAAAGTTGATATTTTTTGAATAAAAGATATCCAATTCAACCCTTCTATCATAAGAAAGATTATTTCTTCCACTAACCTGCCATAGGCCTGAAATACCTGGGCTTACAGAGAATGCTTTTTCGAAATCATTACCATATTTTTTTATTTCACTTTTTACTATTGGTCTTGGTCCAATAAAACTCATATCTCCCCTTAATACATTAATTATTTGGGGTAATTCGTCTAAACTTAAAAATCTGAGAAATTTGCCAATGGGAGTAATTCTTGGATCATTAGTCAATTTTCTTGTCTTTTCAAATTCATTTTTCAAATTTGGATTTGTAATCAATATTTCTTTTAAAAGATATTTTGATTGCGGGGCCATAGTTCGGAATTTGTAACAAGAAAAAGTTGTATTATTCTTCCCCATCCTTTTTTGTATATAAATAATAGAACCTTTTGAGCTTGTTTTAATTAGGATCCCAATAATTAAAAATAGTGGGATTAAGATAATTATTAATAAAAAGGAGAATAAAAAATCTAAAAATCTCTTTAAAATTTTGTAATTCAAAATCCTCAAAAAACTTTTTTAATAATAATTGCTATTTTGTCCAAATATAAATTTTTTATTTTTTAATTAATAATATATAAATAAATTTATTTAAAATCTTCCAAAGATTTATTTATGAAATTTGCAAATTTAATTTTAAAGTTATCAACACTAAAATTCTGGGCCCATAAATTAATATCCTGACTAGAAAACTCTAACCAAATTTTCTTTTCATTAAAGTATTGAATACAATCTATCAAAGCCTTATCACTCTGTTCATTAAATAAAATTCCAGTTGAAAGTTTACTTTTAGAACTTATACATTTTACTGTATCTAAAATTCCTGCTCTTTTAAGAGCTATAATTGGGGCTCCAGCTGCCATTGCTTCAACAGGCGCTATCCCAAAATCCTCTATTCCAGCATAGACAAAAGCTCTACACTTTTCCATTAGTTTTTTTACGGCAAAATCGTCTTGGTAATTTAAAAAAATTATATTATCATTAGCAATTTTCATAAGTTTTCTTTTCTCTGGTCCATTCCCTACAATTATTAATGGTAAATCAAGTTGATTAAATGCTTTTACTAATAAGTCAATTCTTTTATTTGGTACTAGTCTGGATACACTTAAGTAAAAATCGTCCCTTGAATTTTTTGGTGAGAATTTTGTTACATCAACAGGGGGGTGAATAACTGATGAACTTCTTCCCCAATATTTTTTTATTCTTTTTGCGGTAAAATTAGAGTTCGCTATTAATTTATCAATTCTTACACTGCTTAAATAATCCCATTTTCTCAAATCTTGTAGAATTATTCTTAATAATTTATTTATTCCTAATTTCTTATATGATGAATTTTCAAGATATGTGTTCATTTGATCCCAGGCGTATCTCATTGGTGAATGGATATAACTAATATGTAATTGATCAGGAGACGTAATTACCCCTTTTGCAACTGCGTGGCTAGAACTAATTATTAGATCATATTCCCTAAGATCAAATTGTTCTATTGCAAGAGGGAAAAAAGGTAAATACTTATGAAAATGTTTTCTACTAAATGGTAAATTTTGTATGAAAGAGGTATTAATAATTTTTCCATTATTAAATTTATTATTCTTATTAAGGTGATTTACTAAACAGAATATCTCATAATATGAATTATTTTTAATTATTAATTCTTCTATTTCTTTAAATACTTTTTCAGCACCTCCTTTGAATTCTCCAGAAAACCAGTCGTGAATTAATGCTATATTTCCATTAAGGTTTGATATCATTGAATTTAGATAATAAAAATAATTTTTCTATAATTCATTTTAAAATAAAGAGCTTTGAATTTTATATTTAAATTAAAGATCTAATTCTAAAATTAATTATGTTTGAAATAGTTTGAATGGTATTAATAGTGGGATATAAGTTTTTATCTTTATTTAATTTGCTAGCTAAATTAATATTTTGCTCTGCCTGCCTAGGATTAAAGTTATAAATATCAACAACTGCTTTTGCTAAATATAAATTAGAATTATCTTTATCAAGTTTTATTAGTTGATTTAATGAATTCGCAGCTTCAGTAGATTTTCTTTGTAATATTTGAGAAATAGCAATATTGTATAAATAATCAAGATTTCTTTTATTTGATTTGTATCTATATTTAAAAATCTGTTCTCCATCTTTTAGATATTTTTTATTGGGATCTGACTGATTTACTAAACCTACAAGATTGAATAATTTATCATATTCTCCATACTTTAAAAATTTGCCCATCTTCTCTAACTCATTTATCTTATTAATTTCAAATTGTTTTTCAAATAAATTATTATTATTTTTTTCATAAATAACATCATTTATTAAAATAGTAGAAATTTGATTATCTTTAGATAATAATTTCCCTTTAAATATAAATGAATCTTGAAAGTTCAGTTGATTATCTAAATTAATATTTTTGATAATTTCAATATTTCTTTTTGAATTATTGCTGATTTTGGGTAAAGAAATATTAATCTCGTAACTTTCTTGATTATTTTTTGCATCTATTAATAAATTGCTATCGTTTAAAATTTGCTCGTTTCCCTTTAAATTTATTTCAAGTCCATTCCCTTTGAAAACTAAATCTAAAGTTGAAAGAGCATAATTATTACTAATTAATCTTATTGACTCATTCATTATTTTTCTTTTATAAAGGGTTGCTGTTGATCCATCTGGTAAATACCAAGAATTAAAATTTTCAAATAAATCTGATTCTTTTACAATTTGAGCTAATTTTTTTCTAGCATCATTTGCCATGGAACCTTGATCACCATCTTTTAAAATAAACCAATTAAACCTATAAAGATCTTCTTTATTTGATTTTTCATTACTCATAATTTGCATGACGGTAACATTTTTGTCTTGTAATTTAGCTTCCGCAGAAAGATTAAAAGTATTTAACTCCCTTGTATCTGGTAAAACTGCGATAACAGATTTAAGATTTGGTGAAAAGCTATTTACTTTTTCTATGATTTCAGCGTGGGGCCAATAACTCATTGAATCGCCCGCCAAATCTTTTGATAAATTTATTTGATTAAATAAATGTATAACTGAAGTGGATATGATTATTATGAAAACCATTATTTTATAGTAATTAATCCAAAAATATTTCTTCAAATTTGAAATAAACAAGCCTGAAAATATGCATAAGCAAGGTAAAATAGGTAAAATAAAACGTAAGTCTTTTGTACTCATTAAGGTACATATTATTAATATATTTATTGGAAGGCTCAAAAGGAAAATATACTTTTTTAAAAAATTTTTGAATCTTCTAATAAAAAACTTTTCTTCTTTTGAATTTTTAAAATAATTTACAAAACCAATAACAAAAAAACTACCCAATATATATGTACCAATTAAATTGAATATCTCTCTAGGATAAAAAATAATTCCTTCTAGGGTATTTGCTTCTAGACCGTCTTGGTATTTAATTCCCCATTGCCATGAATTAAATACACTAGTAAGAATTGTTAGCCAATTAATACTCAACCATGGCCAAACAGTTATTAAAAATGATGTTATAAAAATGACTGTATCTACTAATATATTTTTTTTTAATTTAGAACTTTTTAAGTAATAAAAGAAAGCACAAATATATGGTAAAACTAAAAAAAGCAATCCAGTCGGTTTGGTTAAAAATACAAATCCTAATGTTGTTCCCAAGAGAAATGATAATAAAAATCCTCCTTTATTTTTAATAAATTTAAAAAGTATAAAGAAATTCAGATTGATAAAACAAACTTGTGATAAATCAATTAAGTAATCAACCCGTTGATCAAAAATATAAGGATTAAAAGCAAAAATAAGAGCACCCCATATGCCAGCCTTATTATTTCCAATTTCTCTAGAAATATTAAAGATACATAATATTGTAATAATCGAAAAAATATTATTTGAAATTAAACTGTTTTCATAATTCTTGCCGAAAATTAAAAGAAAAAATGAAGATATTATATAAGTAAATGGACCTCTATAGGTATCACTTATTCTCCAAAGATTATCCCACCAATCAAAGGAACTTAAATTTATATTTGCAAAAATGTTATACGTGCTAAATAAGTTAGTAAGATGATAACCTTGATCCCAGCCAGGTAAATAAAATGTATTTGCATGATAAATTTTGTCTATTAGAAAGCTAAAAAATATTATTAGAATAAGAATAAATGTATCTTTTTTTATGAGATTTAGATTTGATAATTTTATATTCATTTTAAATTAAATTCTTTTCGTTTATAGTTGTTTTTAAACTCGCTAATAGCAACCAAAAAACAATACTTATTCGTCCATCAAAATACTGTACATCAACTAATTGTGAAATAAGAAAAATTGATGCAGCTGCCCAGTGAGCTTTGTCATTAATATCTTTTAATGGATAATTGTAAATATTCTTAAATGAATTAGATAAAAGAATTATCAAAAAAATTATAAAAATAATTGTACTAGGTAGTCCATAACTTATAGCTAATTCTGTAAATATATTATGAGAGTGACCTTTCCAAAAACCTGTTTCTAATTCAAATATTATAGGGAAGGAACCTGATCCAGTCCCAAAAATAGGGTTACTAATTATGATTTTAGATGCAAAGTGCAAAATTTCCATTCTTGTTGTATTTAAATGGTTAAATCCTTCATTTGTAAATTCAAGCAAAACTTTATTTGGAAGAATATTTATTATATTCTCTTGAAATTTTCCTTGAATATTTGTTTTTAAAATTAAAACTAAAGAAGAAAAAAATAAGGTAATAGGCAAAAACCACCATAATGATGAAGTTCCAAAAAGCAAAGGCATTGTCAAAATTGATGATCCCCATGCATTCCTAGAATTTGTAAGAAAAATACAAGTACCTATCCCTAAAATTAGTATTAATAAGAATGAAAACTTAAATTTTTTTTTCGAGTTATAAATCTGCGCAATGCATAAGGGAAAAATTAAAGTTAACCATGTACCTGCATAATTTGCATGATTAAATAATCCCGTCAATCCAGATATTTCATTTATAGGTCGCTGATACCAAATAATAAGCCCATTAAAAATAGTAAAAGGTCCAGTCCAATTAAAAAAGTACTGACCTAATCCTGATATTATTACAGGAATTGTTCCTATTATTAAAATAAGGCTAAAGTCATTACGATCCTTTTTAGTTTCTAATAAACCTTGTGCAGCCCAAAATATCCAGAAAAAAGGGATCCAGTTAAATAATCCTATCCACGTAACATATTTTTCAATTATAAGATTATATTTGTCTTCTAAAAATAAATTTTGCACTATACAACTAAATATCATTAGGCTCCCTATACAAAAAAGCATTTGATTATAAAAATCTTTAAAAAATAACTTTTTCCTTTTATAAGTTTGAAGTAAAAGTGAAACTAAAATGAATATTGATGAAAAGGAAAATGCAGAAGGTAATAAAAATAATCCAATCTTAAAAAATAAAAAATCTTTTTTAATTAATTTCGGAAAATATTTTACTAACACTTAAATTATTAATTTTTTTTTAATTTATCATTAAACTATTTTATTTTAAATTTTTGGTTAAATTTTTTTAATTTTTATCCATTTAAAATTTTATTCTCAAGAAAATTTAGGTCTTGAAAACTTTCAGATACTTTACATAATTGCTCGAAATTACCAAAATTGATAATCTTACCTTTTTTAAATTCATAAATTTTATCTGAATTTATAACAGTTGAAAGTCTATGCGCAATAACAACTAATGTACAGTTATTACTTATTAAATCAATTGAATTCATAACTTCAGATTCAGTTTTGTTATCTAGCGAACTTGTCGCTTCATCAAGAATTAGTAGTCTTGATTTTCTATAGAAAGCCCTAGCAATTGCTAATCTTTGCCTTTGTCCTCCAGATAATTTAATTCCACTATCACCAATATTAGTATTTAAACCCTCAGGAAGATTTTCAACTAATTCTTTTAATCTAGCCGAATCTATTGCCTTCCATACATCCTCAATATTAATTTGTTCTTTATCTTTAGCAAAAGCTATATTTTCTAAAATACTAGAGCTTGGCAAATAAAAAGATTGCTGTACATATGCACAATTATTCTGCCATTGTTTCACATGCTTTTGCTTTAAGGGTAAATCATCTAATAATAAATTACCTTCTGTAGGTCTTAAAAGTTGAAGTAATAAATTGGCAGTAGTTGTTTTACCACTACCGGTTCCCCCAACAAAAGCTATTCTAGATCCTACATCAATTTTTAAAGATAAATTGTTAATTGCATTTGTTTTTGAGTTGGGATAGATATAAGAAATATTATTTAATTTTATTGTTTTCTTTGGGTAGGCGAAATCTTCTAGATAACTATCTCTTTTTAGTATTTTAATCTTATTTTTATTTTTAATTAAATTCAGCGTAACTTCTAAATCAGGAAGCCCTCCTCTTATCGCATTATAACCCTTAAAAGTATCTTGAAGAGGAGGTGTAAGCTTGAGGCATGCAGCTGCTATTGTTGCTAAAAATGGTATAACTTTTGCAATTTCAGTTATATCTGAATTAAATAATGATGGCAAAATACCAATTATGAAAATAAGAGTTATTCCAAATGGTTCTATTAATGCTCTTGGAATCTCTGGTAGAGTTTCTCCTTTCCAGATTGATGGTACTGAGTTTCTGCCAATATTCTTAAATTGTTGTGAAAAAAAGTTTTCAGAATTAGTTAATTTTATATCAATTATTGAATTGAGAGATTCATTAATAATATTATTCGATGCCAATTCAACTTCTAACCTTTTTTTCGTAGCAAATCTAATATAAGGGATTATGGATAATGAGATAAAAAGAAATCCAATCAATAAACCAATAATAAGTATTAGTGCACTAGATTTTGCTAAAAATAAAATTGCTATTGATATCAATATGATCAAAAACATTCCACTTACAGTTTTTAATATTGGTAGAACTATATTTTCGGCTACTCTATTTATACTTACAAGAATAGATGCTGAAAGATCAGTATTTTTGTTCTCTATGAAAAATTCATATTCTTGGGAAAGTAAGTTTTTAAGTGCCAATTCGGAAAGATCTCTCCAAATAGTAGCTTTAAGCTTTAATTGCTTGGCTCTAACATAGAGCTTTATGAAAGATGAGAACCAACTAGCAATAATAAAACTCGATATAAGTATTAAAATTTTGTATTTTGGATCAAAATCAAAAAGATTACTCAAAATAGGTAAAGCATCTCTTGGCTGTCCACTTAAGAAGTTAAATAATCTTGATAAAATCGATAAAACTATTATCTCCGAAATACCAGCAATAAGAGCAACAGGTATTAATGCAAAAAATTCTTTTCTTCTAGTCTTAGGTAAAAAAGAAAATATTTCTAAAAAGTAATTAAATGTTTTGCTATTCACCATCATGTAATAATGCCATAATAACTAATATCAAAATATATAAAAAGACAGTTTATAAAGTGTTTTATAAAATTTAATTTTAATTTAAATAATTTCTGATTTTTAATAAATAATTTTCTTCTAAACTCTCTTTGAAAATCTTAAAGTGTTCAATTCTTCTTCTTTTTTCATAATTATTTTTTATATCAAATGCGGAGAGACTATTTAAATAATCTATCCAAACTTTTGGTTTATTTTGATTAACTAAATTAATTTTATTTTTCTTGTTTAAATTCTTTATTTCTTGATAAGAAGGAATTGAGGTGGCTAATGAAGATATATCTAAGCTCAAAGCATCTAAAATTGGTATTCCAAATCCTTCGCAAGAGGATGTTGAAATTAAAAGAGAAGTATTTAGAAAAAGCCAAGCTTTTTCAGCTTCGCTTACATAATCTAATAGTAAAATATTTTTATGATTTTTACATAAATTCTTTATTTGATAGCAATAATCATTTTGATGTATCTTTCCCGCAATGCATAATAAAAAATTTCTATCTGAAAGATTTGATTTTAAAAAATAATTTACAGCATTCTCAACCTTTTTTCTCTCAACAATTGATGAATTAAAAAGAATAAAACTTTTATCTATTCCTCTTAGAGAAGTTATTTTAAAAGCTTCTTCAAGAAGTTCTATTTCTAATGAGGGCATAGGATAAATTATGTCATTTTTATTTCTATAAATATTTTTTATCTTTAAGTGATTTCCTACACTTGCTTTGCTTTCTTGAGAAACATATAGACATGAGCAATTTCTTTGGGCATCATTCAATCTGTTTCGGAAAATCCACCCATTTTCAGGATGACTAGTAATTTCTATGGGAAGTGCATCATGAATTATTTGTATTAATTTATTATTTTGTGTTTTTAAAGATAATGGACTGCTTGAAATTATTAGGTTTATATTCTCCTTATTTAAATTTAAAATAGGATCTTGGCAAAGAAGCCGCATGCTTCTTAGTCTACATAAATGAAAAATATTTTTTACGGAAATAAACCCTTTCACATTAATTAGATATTTAATTCTATTGTTTAAATCCCATTTATCTTTAGAAATCTCATTGATTTTGTAAACTTTATATTTAAGAAAATAATTGTTTATAAATAATTTAAATAAATTCCTACTTAACTCTAAGATGAGCTTGAATTTATATTTTGTACTGGAATTAAAAAGTTCTCTGTGATCTTTACCTTTAATAAGAAACTTATAGACTTCACTAAAAAAAAGATTTTCATTTTTTAGGTTAAGATTATTTTTGAAATTTTTATCTAAATCAAATCCAGTTATTAAATATATTTCAGCTCCATATTTACTTAATATTGCAATTGAAGATTTTATAAAGGATGCAATCCCTCTATGCTCTTTATTTTCTAGTTCAAGAGCTGTAATGGCTATTCTCTTACCTTTTAGAAAATCTTTTTCCATTACTTATCAACTTTAGTTTGTAATTTTTATGATTAAATTTTTATCTTTTAACAAATGGTAAGAAGTAATATTGATATATTATAAATGAGTAAAGTACTAAATTTCAAATATTCTTGTTTTCAAATCTTATACATAAGAAAGGGCATAAATTTCATACCAAATTTGTAAATAAATATGGAATAGCTCATAAATGTGATTTTTATCCTAATCTATTCGTTTCAGACATAACACAAATTAACTTTAATGATTACTCTAATATATCTTCAGGAAGCTTAGTTTATGTTATTTCTTCGGCTTTGAAAAGTTGGTTTCGTGAGGTCTATCCAATTTTAGTTAAGGAGAAAAAAATTATTATTTTAGTTACTGGAGATTCTGTTGTTAATGCCCCTTTAGAGGCGTTGGGCATGAATATTAATGAACTTCAAAATTTAAAAGGGGAAGGCGTAATATATCATTGGTTTTGCCAAAATTGTGACGTAGATTTTCGGGATTATGTAACACCTATTCCTTTGGGGGTTGATTATCATACAATTCACCGAAAGGACTTTTGGGGAGAGAAAAAGACACACTTTATTTTTCAAGATATAAATCTAAATCTAATTTCTAGAAAAAGATTTGATGATTTTCATAAAAGAAAATTCAGACTAATTTGTGATATTCATCTTAATAAAGGGAACTTTAATAAAGAACGACAAATTGCATATAAACAATCAAAAAATATTAAAAATTCTCTATTTATTAATAAACCTTACTCTAGGAGTAAGTTCTGGAGAATTATGCGAGATGCTCAATATATTATTTCCCCTAGAGGCAGGGGTTTTGATTGTCATAGAACTTGGGAAGCACTTGTACTTGGAGTTGTTCCAATTATAAAAACATCAGTAAATGATGTCTTGTTTGAAGAGATGCCTGTTTTAATTGTAGATTCATATAAAGAGATAAATAATAACTTATTAAATAAAAATAAGATTTTTATACATCAAAATCTTAAAAAAATAACCCTGCAGTATTGGGTTAATTTAATTCAAACAAAAAAAATGATACTTAATAAAAAAATTTATAAAAAATCAAATAAAAAGATTTCAATTAATAAGAGTTATCCACTTTCAATTTTTAACTATTTCATAAAAGATTTAGTTTTAATGATTTTAGCCAATCCTTTCATTATTGTTTTATTTTTAAAGCGATTAGCAATATTATTATTTTATCCTTTATTAATTTTTAAAGAAATAATATTATTAGTCATACAATCTTTGATTGATTTAATATAGGATTTGAAAAATTTTAAGTTTATACGCTTCCTGCAGGATTCGAACCTGCGACCCACTGCTTAGAAGGCAGTTGCTCTATCCAGCTGAGCTAAGGAAGCTTAAATTTTTGCATAGTTGCTACATAAACCAAAGATTGAAAATGAAAATCCTTGAAAATAGCCGCATTACTTTTAACAATTATATTTTATAACAACCATGTATAACTAACTAATAAATGAATCAAATTAATACATATTACTTTAATTTAAAAAGAATTAAAAAACTTTTTTGAATAATTATAAATTAACCTTAGATTTTATTTAGATATTATATTGAAGTCCTTAATTACTCTTTTTTAAAGATTTAATAGTAAGTAATAAAAAAAAGAAAAAAAATTCTTTGAAAAAAAATATTTTGCAATTTTTTATATTATTTTAATTAGTATTCCCAACTAGAAAATAAATTAAATTTAGTTATAAAATAATGATGAGCGATTATTGATTACATAAGAAAAATAAGTAGTTTTAAGAATTTAAGATGGTATATTTTTTAAATCCAAAAAATAATCTCTATAAATTTTAAAAAACTGTAAAAAAAATTTTTGCGGATAAACTTTTAAAATTTGTCTTGTTAGACATAATCTTTATAGTAATTGCAACCTAACTTTATCTTTGGTTATTATTTGTTAAAAATTTTCTTAGAATAAAGAAGTAATTATTTTTTTAGTTTTGCCTAAAAGACTTTCGGAAAGACAAAAAAGTGAAATACTGCAGAGTTTTGAATGTGGTAAATCTATTGAATCCCTATCTAAACAATTCAATTGTACAAAAGTTACAATAAAAAGAAATTTGAAGAAAAATCTTGGGGAATTAAAATTTAATGAATTAATCAATAAAAATAAATCCTTAAAAGCTAATTCATATATCCACAAAGAAAAAGAGGGTAATTTTTTAGATCCTGAGATTGATAACCATATCAATGAAAATCGCAACTACTTAAAATCTTTTAAGGAAAATAGAGTTGAATCAGATTTTACTAATGAGGAGTCTTTTTTTGAAATTGCTCCTCTAGATTACAAGATAGATAAATCATCTCGAAAAGAATTATCTTCAGTCCCCATATCAGATATAGATTTACCTAATGTTGTTTATATGATTGTGGATAAGAAAATTGAGTTAGAGATAAAATTATTAAAGGATTTTCCAGAATGGGATTTCTTACCCGATGATGATTTGAAAAGACAAACTTTAGAAATATTTTTTGATTTAAAACTCGCTAAAAAATCCTGTAATAAAGAGCAAAAGGTACTTAAAGTTCCAAATACTGATGTATTTAGAATCGCAGCACCTGTTCTTATTGAAAAGGGTATTTCAAGAATTGTCTGCCCCAAAAATCTAATAGCTCTCTAAGTGATTTTATTCATCATTCTTTTTTTAAAACAATAAAATTACCTAAAATAGAACCTAATATAAAACTAGATCCCATTATAAAACTTATAGGTAGTTCAATAGTTTTGTCTATTATCAAGTCTACTTTGCTTTTATTTGAACTATTTTGTATACCAATTAATAAAAGCATGAATAAGCAAGAATTGAATATGGCTGCAAAGAATAATTTTTTAATTAAGAAGCTCATATAAATTAATTACTTATTCGAATTTTAAATCATATTATAAATTTCGCTTTTTTTTAGCCCATTTTTCTTTGCTAAGTATTTAGAAGCTGCTGATAAGCTTAATCCTGCATTTATTAAATCATTGAGTTCTTTTTTTATAGTTGATTTATCGAAATTAGAATCTTTTTTGCTTATACCTTCTAAAACGATTGTTATTTCACCAATAATATCTTTATCTCTAAAGAATTCTATAACTTCATTAATATTATTCCCAACATGTTCTTCAAATTTCTTAGTTAATTCTCTCGCTACGATAATTTCTCGATCCCCTCCACAAAAATCAAATAACTCTCCTAATAATTTTTTCAGCCGCTTAGGTGATTCGTAAAGTATTGTCGTTTTTTGATTTTTGCTAATTTCCAAAAGAATTTTATCTCTATCTATTTTCTTTTTAGGTAGAAATCCTTCAAATATAAAACTAGAGGAGGGTAAGCCACTTGAAACAAGTGCTGTTATAGCAGCACATGCACCAGGAACGCAAATGACATCTATTCCTTCAGATTTTACATACCTAGCAATATCTTCCCCTGGATCGCAAATTCCTGGCATACCAGCATCACTTACAATTGCGATTGATTTTCCTTCTTTGAGATCTTTTACAATTTTTGGAATTTTAATTGAAGAATTATGTTTATTAAAACTTATAAGTCTATTTGAAATATTAAACTTGTTTATTATTTTTTTTGTTTGTCTTGTATCTTCACAAGCAATTAGAGAAACGTTTGCCAAGATATTTAATGCTCTTTGGGATAGATCATTTAAATTTCCAATTGGTGTGCCAACCATATATAAAATGCCGTTTTCTGGTTCCTCCTTTCTATGTGATAATAAGTACGTATTATTCATTTAATGATTAAATTACCTTCTGGTGTAGATATTAATAATCTTATCGATGATGTAAGATTTTTCAGCTGGGAAGCCGCAGATATTTTGCTTTATTACTCTAATTTGTTAGAAAAATCAGATTATAAAACAAATATACTCAAAAATAATAATGAAAATGATCCTGTTACTCTGGCTGATTTGCAAGTCAATGAGTTGATTATTAAAAGAATAAATGAAAAATATAAAAATATTAACTGGGATATTTTGAGCGAAGAAAATGTAAAAAGTTCCTCAGAAATTTTCAATAGTAAAACAGATTGGATATGGGTTCTTGACCCTCTTGATGGCACGAAGGATTTTATCCAAGGGACAGGCAATTATGCAATGCATCTGGCATTAAACTTTAAACAAAAACCATATATTGGATTTGTTTTGATTCCAGATAAAAATCAATTATGGATTACAGACGGAAAAAAAACATGGTGTGAAAAAAGAGATGGTAAAAAATATAAAACAAATCTTTTAAATAATAAGAATCTTCAAGAAATGACTTTAGTTACAAGTAAAAATCATGGAAATGAAATTTTGAGAAATTTAATTCAAAAAATTAATTTTCGCAAAGTCAAAATTATGGGAAGCATTGGCTGCAAAATTGCATCTATAGTTAGAGGAGAAAGTGATATTTATATTTGTCTAAGTTTGCCAGGGAAAAGCTCACCAAAAGATTGGGATTTTGCTGCGCCAGAATCTATTTTGAAAGCAGCTGGTGGAGCAATTACAAATTTAGATAATCAATTACTAACTTATGGGCAAACTAGTTTCCAACAAGGAGGTATTATAGTCGCAACAAATAATAGAAATACTCACGGGAGTATTTGTCTAGAAATAAAGAAAATTATTGAGGATAATGGAATTTATCCTCTTTAGTTTTTAATTAAGTGGAGCAACAGGAGTCGGGGTTGGTTCTGGATAAGACATTCCATTATTTTGTCCTACACCTCTTAATGTAAGGTTAATTCTTCCTCTGCTATCAATTTCTCTAACTCTTACAGTCACCTCATCTCCTTGTCTAACTACATCTTCGACTCTCTCAACCCTTGCTTCCGATAACTGAGAAATGTGAACCATCCCTTCTTTGCCAGGTAATATTTCTACGAAAGCACCTATAGGAATTATTCTTGTTACTATTCCAGAGAAGATCTCACCTTCATGAACCTTACGGGTTAATCCCTCTATTATCTTTTGAGCTTCTTCTGCAGCAGCTCCATCATGAGAAGCAATAGTTACGATTCCACCATCTTCTATATCTATTTTTGTATTTGTTCTTTCAGTAATTCCTTTTATAGTTCTTCCTCCAGGTCCAATAACTGTTCCTATAAGCTCAGGATCAATTCTAAAGCTTAAAAGTCGAGGCGCATGAGGAGAAAGGGATTCTTGAGGTTTATCTATTGCCTCTTGCATTTTTTCTAAGATATGTAATCTTGCTGGACGAGCTTTTTTAATTGCATCAGAAATAATAGATACAGGTAATCCTGTAATTTTCATATCCATTTGTAACGCAGTTATTCCCTTTTCAGTACCAGCAACTTTAAAGTCCATGTCTCCAAGAAAGTCCTCAATTCCTTGAATATCTGTGAGAATTCGTACTTCTTTGCCTTCTTTGATTAAACCCATAGCAGTACCACCTACTGGTGCTTTTAAGGGAACCCCTGCATCTAATAATGAAAGTGTACTTCCACAAACAGAACCCATTGAAGTGGATCCGTTAGAACTTAAAACTTCGCTTACTACCCTAAGCACATAAGGAAATGTTTCTTTCCCAGGGAGCACAGGGATTATTGCTCTCTCAGCTAATGCTCCATGGCCAATTTCTCTTCTCCCAGGAGTTCTCATCGGTCTGGTTTCTCCTACTGAATATGGAGGGAAATTATAGTGATGGAGATAAGTTTTTTCTGTGCTTGGATTGAGATCGTCCATTTCTTGAGCATCACTAGGAGTCCCCAATGTAGTTGTAGATAAAACTTGGGTTAAACCTCTTTGAAATAAAGCCGATCCATGGACCCTTTTTGGAAGAATTCCCGCTGAAGCTGATATTTTTCTAACTTCGTCAAGATCTCTTCCATCAACTCTTTTCCCATCATTAATGATTTGCGACCTCATTAATTTCTTGGTGAGTTTTTTAAAGTCAGCACTTAATAACTTATCATTTTCTGATAGAAGAACCTTTATTTGGTTGTCCTCCTTCAAAGATTCAATTTTAACTTGAGTTTCAACTTTTATTTTTTCAAGTTCAAGATCTCTTGCATCTTTGGACTGATCAAATTTCTTTAAAACCAACTCAATACCTTTTGTACAATTTTTCTCTAAATAAGAGGACAATGTTTTATCTTCCTCAGGGTCCGAGGGTTTAATATTTTTTATTCCTAAATCTTTTAGTAAATCTTCTTGAGATTTAATTAGTTCAGATACTGCCTCATAACCAAAATCTATAGCTTCGATAGTGTCTTGTTCTGATAGTTGGTTAGCACCTGCCTCAATCATGACAATACCGTCAGGTGATCCTGCGACAACGATGTCTAAATCTCCTTTCTCTATCTCTCTGTAGCTTGGATTTAAGATGAAATCATCTCCAATAAGCCCAACTCTAACTGCAGCCATAGGCCCATAAAATGGAATTTCTCCAAGTAATGTTGCTATTGAAGCCCCAGTGACAGCCAAAACATCCGCTGGAACTCTTTCATCTAGAGAAAGGCAAGATGCGACGATTTGAATCTCGTCTCTCATCCATGCGGGGAAAAGTGGCCTCATTGGCCTATCAATCAATCTTGAAATTAAAGTCGCTCTTTCTGGTGGGCGCCCTTCCCTCCTCATAAAGCCACCTGGAATTCTACCAGCAGCATAAAGTTTTTCCTCATAGTCACATATTAGAGGTAGAAAGTCTGATGTTTCTTTTTTTACAGTTTTTGTCGCTGTAACCAATAGAGAAGTGTCACCACATTCAATCATTACTGATCCACTTGCTTGAGGAGCATATAGTCCTGTAGTTAGTCGTATCTCTCGTCCGTCAAACGTGATCGACTTATTTTGTCCTTCCACTTTTTAAATTATAAATCTATACATAATTTATTCTTACATTTTATAGGGACATATTGAGTAAATTATTTAGATAAGCTATAAAAAATTTTAAAATTGACCAAGAATTGTACTTTAATTTATTTAATTATCATTTTTTGGAAGAAATATAATATTAAAATCAGAAATTTATCTTACCAACTTGATTTAACTACCCCAGGTAGTTCACCGTTGTGAGCTCTTTGCCTTAATTGATTTCTGCAAAGTCCAAAGTCTCTATAAACTCCTCTAGGTTTACCAGTTGCCCAACATCTATTCCGTACTCTATTTGGAGCAGAGTTTCTTGGAAGCCCTTGAATCTTTCTATGTATTTCTAACCTTTCCATTGGATCTTTTGCGGCATTGAATTCATCTAAGAGTGATTTCCTTTTTGCAGCATATTTTTTCACAAGCTTTTTGCGTTTGACCTCTCTCGCAATCATGGACTTTTTTGCCATTTAATAAAATCTTTAAACTATTTATTATATTAACAGCCTGGATAACATTTTTTAAAATTTATTTATTGGTTTAAAAATCTTTGTACAATTAATAATTGACTTGTATCTCTAATAATGAGCAACACACTTAGTCCAACTAAAAGAAAAAAACTGGATTGAGTAACAACCATTTGGACCCTAACTGGCACTGGCTTACCCCTAAACCCTTCAATTAAAGTAAAAACAAGTTGTCCTCCATCTAATAGTGGTAAAGGTAAAGAGTTGAGAACTGCTAAATTAATAGAAATTAAAGCTGCAAATAATAGTATCCCTGTTCCTCCCTGTTGTGATAGTTGAGCTCCAATTTCAACGATTTTGACTGGCCCACTTAATTGTTGAGCTGTTGATGAAAAATTTGTTATTAGTCCTTTATAGCCTTGGATTGTTTTTACTAAAAGTGATGAAAACTCATTATTAGTATATTTAAAAAGTTCGAAGACGTTTTTTGTCTTTTTAGTCTCTTTCCTTATATTCGGTTGTAATTGAGCACCTATTGTTCCTTTCCCGTCAACATTCTTTGGTATCAAAGTTAAATCTTTGATAATCCCATCTCTTTCAATTCTTATTGAAATTGATTCATCTGATGAATTCTGAATCTCTTTTACTAAAGTGGTGACAGCTTGATCTCCAACACCTATAGTACTATTTTCAATTTCTAATATTTTATCTCCAGGTTCTAAGCCTGCAAGAGAGGCAGACTTCTCCGGTTGAGTTGCTAAAACTAAAATACCAGGTTCTGGATCATATGGAATACCAATGGTAGTTACATTTAAAATTAAGATTGTGTAAGCAAGTATTAAGTTAGCGAATACTCCAGCCGAGATTACAATAACTCTTTGAATTATTGGCCTATTTTTTAAAAGATTTGGATCTTTAGGGTCAATATCATTTAGTTCTTCATCAGGGAAGGATACAAAGCCTCCAAGAGGAAAGGCCCTGAAAGAATAAGTGATATCTTTATATTTTTTCTGAATTATTGATGGTCCAAAACCAATTGAAAATCCATCTACATAGATACCTTGTAAAATTGCTGCAAGAAAATGACCCATCTCATGAAAAAAAATGAGAAATCCCAGAACTGTTATTGAGGTTAAAACATTCATTTATTTATATTAAGCAGTTTTTAAAAATTTTGATCCAAAATATGGAACTAGAGCATCTGGGATTTTAACGCTACCATCTTTTTGTTGACCATTTTCAAGAATAGCAGCCATAGTTCTTCCAATAGCAAGACCACTACCATTTAAGGTATGCAGATATATATTTTTTTTATCAATTTTTGTTCTTATTGATGATCTTCGAGCTTGAAAGTCTAAACAATTGCTACAACTTGAAATTTCTCTGTAACATTTACTACTTGGTAGCCAGACTTCAAGATCAAAAGTTCTACTTGAAGAAAAGCCTAGGTCTCCAGTACAAATATCAACTAATCTATAAGGAAGATTGAGCTTCCTTAAAATGCTTTCTGCATCTGAAGTTATCCTTTTATGAGCTTCTATAGATTTATTTGGATCGCAAAACCAATATAACTCTACTTTATTAAATTGATGAAGTCTTATTAAGCCTCTAGTATCCCTACCATAACTTCCAGCTTCTCTCCTAAAACATGGACTATATGCAACATACTTAATAGGTAACTCTTTGGGATCAATGATTTCATTTTTATGAAAAGCAGTTAATGGAACTTCAGCTGTCGGAGAAAGCCATAGATCGTCATTAGAGCACTTAAAACTCTCATTTGAAAATTTAGGCAATTGACCAGATCCGGTAAGACTTTCTGAATTCACTAAAGCTGGAGGCATTAACTCTAAATAACCATTTTTAATATGCATGTCGAGCATGAAATTTATTAATGCCCGCTCTAACCTCGCACCATTACCGATAAGTGTAATAAAACGACTTTTTGATATTTTAGTTGATTTTATAGAGTCAAAAAGATTAAGACTTTCGCCTATTTCCCAGTGAGATTTTAGATTCTCCGTAATAAGGGGTTCTCCCCAACTTTTTACTTGGACATTATGACTTTCATCTTTTCCAATAGGAGCATCTTTGCTAGGTAAATTTGGCAAATTAGAAATTTCATTATGTATTTTTTTATCTAATATTCTTTTTTTCTCTTCAAATTCAGAAATTTTGGTTCTGTATTCATTTCCTTTTTTCTTTAAAATGTTTACTTCTTGTGAATTATTATTTTGTGATTTTCCAATTACTTCGCCGATTGATTTGCTTAATTTTTTACTCTCTGATTGGAGACTAGATATTTCTATATCAATTTCTTTTTTCTTAACAGCTAAATCGCGTATATTGGAAATATTAAAAACTTTTCCTCTTAGGGATAAACCTTCTTCAACTGAAGCTGGATTTTCTCTTATTAATTTTTGATCTAACACTCTTTTTTTTAATACCTTAATTAAAATAGTTAATTTAGATTCATTATTAGGGATTTTTGACTAAAAATTAACTAAATTAATGATTCCTAACTTACGTAATATTGTTAAATAAAATTTTTGGTTACGATGCAGATCTAGCTCTCCCTGTCGCAGACCATTCTTTTAGTAAATTAATTTGCTCTTTAGCTGTTCTGGACAAAGGAACTAGTTCAGAAACTGCCTTTATTAAATCTTTCTCCAAAAGTTCTCTATTTTCAGAGAATGAAATATGCATCCCCTCTATTACAGCTTGTTCAAGTTCTGCACCTGAGAATCCATCTGTTCTGTCGATGATAGTGGAGAGAGGAAAACTATAATTTGGTCTTCTTTTTTTTAAGTGTAAATCGAGAATACTTAATCTTTCTTCAGAATTTGGTAAATCTAGAAAAAATATCTCATCAAACCTCCCTTTCCTTAATAATTCAGCAGGTAGTTTATCTATAGCATTAGCGGTAGCAATTACAAATACGGCGGATTCTTTTTCAGCCATCCAAGTTAGCAAACTTGCTAAAACCCTTTGACTTGTCCCTCCATCACTTCTAGCATCGCCACCAAATCCCTTATCAATTTCATCGATCCAAAGGATGCAAGGAGACATGGCCTCAGCTCTCAATATTGCTTCTCTTGTTCTTGCCTCACTTGAACCAACAAGGCTAGAAAATAGTCTTCCAACATCTAACCGAAGTAGCGGCATAGACCAACTCTTAGAAATTGATTTTGCAGTAAGTGATTTCCCAGTTCCTTGGGCTCCAACTAGTAAGACTCCCTTGGGAATAGGTAATCCATAGTCTTTAGCTTCTTTAGAAAAGGCCCTGTATCTTTGATTGAGCCAAAATTTTAAAACATTTAAACCGCCAATATCATCTTGACTTGATTTAGCTTCGAAAAATTCTAAAATCTCACTTCTGGCGATCACTTGTTTTTTCTCTTCAAGAATATCTTTTATATCTTCTCTACTAATTTTTCCTCTTTGAGCAAGGGCCTTTGCGGTAACTTGCTTTACTTTTATTTCGGTTAGTCCACTTGAAGCTATAGAAAGTTCGTTTAAGTCTTGTTCCTCAAGATTTGAATTGGTATTAATAGCAATTTTTCTTATTAGATTTTTCAATTCTTTTTGATCAGGTAAAGGTAAATTTACAATAGTCATTAATTCATCAAGGTCTTCAGATGATGGAAATAAATGCGAACTAATAATTAAATTGTGACTAGTTTTCTTAAGAGCTGAAGCTAGTTCTTTAATAGTTCTATTGACAGATGGATCATCATAAAATTTATGAAAATCTTTTACTAATAAAACTATTGAAACTTCAGAACTTTGTTCTTTAAGCCAATTAAGAACTCCTAAAGGATTATTAGAAAATTTACCTTCTTCATTTATTAGTCCTTTTATACCGTTAACACAATCCCAGCAAATGAATTTTTTTATATTTAATCTTTCACAAGAAAAATTAATTAATTTTTCTAATCTTTCTTCTTCTTTAGTCCTGATCCAAATTAATGAGGTTCTTGATTTTATAAGTAATTCTAAATTTCTACACCAAGAATTCATTATTTAAAAATCAGACTATTTTTTACTGTTAGGTTCAAAAGGTAATCTTTTATCTGAGATAGTTGAAGCGGAAGTTGTTACCACTTCATTTTTGGCCAATAATTGTTGATCCAAAATTTTCTGTAGATTCTCAGGAAGAGCTTCTTTATTAAGCAGAAAAGTCTGAAATGCCTGAAATATATTAGCAACAACCATATATAGTAAAACTCCTGCTGGTAGCGGGAAAAACAGAAACATTCCAGTAATCATAATTGGTGTAATTTTGTTTGCTGTTGATTGCTGTGGATTAGCAGGCATACCCTGACTAGATAAAACTTGAGAGAGAAGTAGAGTTAATCCAAAAGCACCTACAAGTGCAGCAATATCCCAATTAATTGCCCCATCTACATAAAAACCAACTTGACCAAGAGCTTTAATAAAAAGAAATCCACTTTTGGCCGCTAGACCAGGGATTTTTGCCTCTATGGTTGCATCTCCAGGTTTAATTGCTTTTACTGTGCCGTCTTGGGTTACTGTAAGATTTTCGGAGCCTTTAGAAACCTTCCATGTTGGGAGGAATTTAGATCCATTTTCGTATTTAGATAAAACTTCCGCATAGCTATTGCCATTTGTTGTTTGTAAATTTATTTTTAATGATTCTTCTGTTCCTAATTTTGTTCCATTAGGGATAGTTGCTATTACAGGAAAATGTGATTTTTCTGTAATGAATATAGAATGTCTTGGAGATTTGTAAGGTTTTGGATCAATTGCTGCAATTTGATCCTGTGGAATGACCTTTAAATTTATGTTATAGGGGACATCAGCAAATGGAGAGCCTCTTAATGTTGCAAATAAAGCAAATAACACAGGCATTTGTACAATCAAAGGAAGGCAACCTGCAAGAGGGCTGCCAAACTCATTCATTAGTTTCCCAAGTTCTTCTTGCTGTTTCTTTGGATCACCTGAAAACTTAGATTTTATTTCTGCTTGCTTTTTTTGCATTACTGGTTGGGCAATCTTCATTCTTCTTGCGCTTCTAATAGAACCAGCGCTTAAAGGGAATAGTGCAATTCTTATTACGACTGTTAAAGCAACAATCGCTAAACCATAACTAGGAACCAAACCGTAGAAAAAATCTAGAATCGGGATAAGAAGTTTTTCAGAAATGAACCCTATCACGATATTAAAAAGAGTGTAATTTTACTAGACATTTTATTTTACAGGAAAAAAAGTTTTTTGTAATTAATTTATTTAGGATTTAGTAGCAAATCCCTCTACTTCGTTGAGATTTGGAATTTGTGATCTTTTATTTATATTTTCTTCAATAAATTTTTGCTTTTCTCTGAATAAAGGTAATGATTTCATTTCAACTTTTGATCCGTCATTAAGGATAAGAACCATATCACCATAAGATCCGAATCCCCTTGGAATGGATCTGATTTCTTCAATGTTACTTAATGAAACTTGTGTTTTGTTTTTACCAAACCATCCACCATCTATAGTAATTCTTTTGTTTGTAATTTTATATCTCAACCACAATGCTCTAACAATTGCAGCAAAGGTAAATGGTAATCCCAGAATAGTTATACCTGCAAGTAGATTTATAATTAAATCACTTTTTGCAGGGCCACCTTCATAAAAGATCTCTTCATTCATGTTAATCATTTGATCAGACGAGATTTGAACATTAAGTTTTGAAATTCCTCCAAAAGTCTGCTTTTATCATTGCAGAAATCCCCAAATTTAAGGTTAACAAGTAACCAATATGGATTGTGGGTATTAATTTTTTGAATGTTTGTTAATAACCACTCTTGCAGAATTCTTCTTAATTTATTTCTTTCTACGGCTTTTTTTGAAACTTTTTTACTAATAGCAATTGCAACTCTAAATTTGTTTGAGGTATTTGTGATTTTATGGGTTAAGAGAATATCTGGATTTGATCTTGCAACTTTAAATGTCATTAATTTTCCATGATATGTTGTGGAATTTTTATGAATGTAATTAAAAGTCCTATGACCTTTTAAACGCATATCCTTAGGTAAGGCCATGTAAATTTGAATTTATACAGCTATTCTTTCTCTACCTTTTTGTCTTCTGCTTTTAATAACTCTTCTACCTGTATGGGAACGCATTCTTACTCTAAAACCAGATACACGTTTTCTTTTTCTTGAAGTTCCGCCAAAAGTTCTTTTAGTCATTTGTTTAATTATCCTTATTTAATTTATCATTTAATCGATCACTATAGTCCAGCTTCCTAAATAACTTGAAAATGATTTTCCTTTAGGTTGCCCATATGAATGAAATTGATATAAACCTGTTCTTTTAGGATTAAAGACTTTTAAGACAATTGCATAACTGTCTTTATTAGAAGGAATTGGACTATAGGGGTAAATATCTATTGAACGTAAGCCTGATTCATCAGTATTAATTTCGATATCAGACGGAATATCATCTAAACATTTTGTTCTATTTTCAAACCCGCCTATTCTTACTTTGCAAAAACTAATTTTTTCATTTTTTAAAGTAGATTTAAAGGTTTTAGGTATTGCTAGATTAATTTTTAAGAGATCAGTTCCTCTATCAGTTGGCCTTAAAAAAAAATAAATTGTATTTCTAAATTTATTTTTATTTTCTTTTTGAAACCATTTTAATCGTCTATAATTAGAGTCTTGATTCCACTGAAATTCTAACCCTGCCTTAGCCTCTTTAATGTTATTAAAAAAAGGAGTTGAAACTAAAATTATAGGAATAATAAAAAACCTTAAAATTTTAAGATTTAAAAAATTTTTCTTTGTGTCTTTTAACATAGAGGAAATAAAAATTTAAAGGTTGAGTTCGTGATTTTTAAATTTAAAGCTGGAAATTGTAATACTAAGGTTAACATCTATCTGTCCTTAATTTTGCAGCGCCTCTTAAATAAGGATGCTTTATTGAATTATTGGGTGGCAATAAAACTTGAGCCATTATCCTTATACAAAAATCAACATCATTGGATACATACATTTGTTGGCAGTCTAAAAACGCTACTGAATCAAGTCCATTAAATTTCCTTGCAATTGAAGCTGGAAAACATGCATCTAAATCTTTTGTTGAGGTGAATGTAATGGATAATATGTTCGTCTTAATTAGATTGTTGCGTGCAATTAATTCATCAATCAATTCCACTACTGCAACTTCTATTTCCCTAACAGAATTGCCAGATGCTGTTGTAGCTCCACGAATAAATATAATTTTAAGATCATCTTTCATTTTTTCAGACATATCGATTCAAGGCTTATACAACCAAAGTATTTTATTAGATGAGTCAAATTCAAAAAAGACATTATTGAAAACTTTTTCAATCATTCTACTTCCAGGAATTAGTCCAAGTATTTTCTTCTTTTTCTTTCCAAATGTTAAGGGCTGAATTTTGGGATCAATATTAACCATTTCTGCAGCTAGTTCTCTTGCAACAAATTCATCCCCAACTTTATCAACAAGACCAAGTTCGAGCGCTTGTGTACCAGTGAAAATTCTTCCATCAGCAAATTTTCTTACTTCTTCAACAGATAAATTCCTTCCTTCAGAAACAGCTTCAGTAAATTGTTTATAACTTTCATCTATCAGTCCTTGAAGTAGATCTCTACCTTCCTGACTTAGAGGTTTATCTGGAGAAAGTATATCTTTGAATACACCGCTTTTAACAGTTTCAAATTTAATGCCGATTTTATCTAATAATTCAGATAAATTATTTCCTCTTATAATCACACCAATAGAACCTGTGATTGTACCTGGATTCGCAACTATTTTGTCAGATGCAACACCAATGTAAACACCTCCCGATGCTGAGATGTTCCCAAAACTAGCAATGACTTTACATCCTTTATCTTTTAGTCTTTTAATAGCAGAGTATATTTCTTGGCTATCCCCAACAGTACCCCCAGGAGAGTCAATTCTCACGATTAAAGCAGGAAATTCTCTATCCTCAATTTGTTTAAGAGCTTTGAGGACTGAAACTCTTGTTGAACTTGTAATAGGCTCATCAATTACTATACGAGCCATTCTTTTTTTTGACTTACGTCTAAAAGGCCAAATCATTCTTTTAAGGTAAATTCATAAAACTACTTTAAAAAGATTATCAGCAGACCTAATGAATTCAATCCTAAATTGGTTTTTAATGATACTCCCTTTTGCACTTTGGGGTACTTCAATGGCAGCTATGACTCCCCTAGTATCAAGTGCTGGGCCAGAGTTTGTGGCCTCTTTAAGATTGCTCCCTGCAGGGATTCTTGTTCTAATAACAACATATTTGTTTAAAAAAGATTTAAAAATTTATAAGTGCGATTGGAAGTGGTTTTTTGTTTTTACGATTGTCGATGCCACCTTTTTTCAGTTGTTTTTAACTTATGGGATTGAAAAAACTGGAGCAGGTTTAGGTTCTGTCTTAATTGATTCTCAACCGCTTTTGGTAGCTATTTTAGCGAGGGCAATTTTTGGTAATTTAATTAATCCAATAGGATGGTTAGGACTACTTTTTGGCTTGGGAGGAATAGTATTTTTAGGAGTTCCACAAGAATTTTTAGGAAATTGGTGGTTGATGGCTGATAAGTCTATTAATGATGTTGCGTTTAACTTTGGAGAACTTTGGATGCTTGCAGCTTCTCTCGCTATGGCATTAGGAACAATTTTAATTAGATTCACATGTACTAAAAGTGATCCAGTTGCAGTTACAGGTTGGCATATGGTTTTAGGGAGTTTGCCCTTAATTATTAAGCACTGCTTACAATCCAATTTCACAATAATTCCAGATTGGTCAATATTTGATTGGGGACTCATGTCATTTGCAAGTATTTTTGGAGGAGCAATAGCGTATGGATTGTTTTTTTATTTTGCTAATAATAAAGAAATAACTGGATTTAGCACTCTTGCATTTTTAACACCTGTATTTGCCCTTCTCAGTGGAGGTGTTTGGTTAGATGAAAGACTCACTATTGTGCAGTGGATAGGAGTGGTGTTTGTTCTAATATCGGTATTTTTTGTTAGCCAGAGAAAGAGTTTATGGGAAAATAAATTTTCTGATACTACTATTTAATTAGTGTCTTTTTGTAAAAAGTCTAATAATGCGGATAGTTTTGATTAGTACTCCAATAGGGTTTTTAGGGAGTGGCAAAGGTGGTGGAGTTGAATTAACTTTAAATTCTTTAGTTTCAGGTTTAATTTCTTTAGGCCATTCTGTTGAGGTTGTAGCTCCAAAAAATTCTAAGTTACATGAAAGGAATGTAAAAGCAAAATTATATTTTGTGGAAGGTGAAGATCAAATTAGTTGGCAGCATCAAAATTACAATTCTCCCGTGTGTATCCCAGACAATTCTCTTTTAGCAGGAATGCTTGAAAAGGGATTAGATATCGCTAAACATGCAGATGTATTGTTGAACATGTCTTATGATTGGTTGCCAATTTGGATGACTCTAAATTTAGAGATACCTATTGCACACATTATTAGTATGGGTTCTGAAAGTTTAGTAATTAGTAATTTGATATCTAAGGTATATGCTAAGTATCCAAATAATTTTGCTTTTCATTCGAAAATGCAAGCTAATGATTATCCATTCATAAAAAAACCAACAATTATTGGGAATGGGTTTAATTTAGATAATTATATTTTTCAAGATTCAGTGAAGGGGCCCTTAGCATGGGTTGGAAGAGTAGCTCCGGAAAAAGGTTTGGAGGACGCAGTTTATGTGGCAAATGAACTTGGCGAAAAATTAAAAGTTTGGGGACTTATTGAAGATGAGATGTATGCGTCAAAGATAGAAAAATCATTCCCTCAAGGCGCTATAGATTGGATGGGTTTTTTGTCGACTGATCAATTACAAAAAGAACTTGGTAAATGCAGAGGGTTGTTAAATACTCCCAAATGGAATGAGGCATATGGGAACGTAGTAGTTGAAGCTTTAGCCTGTGGTGTTCCAGTTGTAGCTTATAAAAGGGGAGGACCTAGTGAAATTATTCGACATGGGCAAACAGGTTATCTTGCGGACCCTGATGATAAAAAAAATATGCTTTTCTATGTAAAGATTATTGAAAAAATAAAGCGTCAGAAATGTAGAGAATGGGTAGAAAACAATGCCTCCGCAGATATATTTGCTAGTAAGGTTGTGAACTGGCTTAATAAGGTAATCATCGATTATTAGTAAAATTAATATATTAAATGATTCTTCTGAACTCCAAAAAAAGACTTTTAAACTCAACAATAGTTTTAATTTCTGGGATCATTATATTTATTTTGGGTTTAGGTAGTACAGGACTGGTGGATGAAACGCCCCCTTTATTTGCGGCTGCGGCAAGGGCGATGAGTGAATCTGGTGACTGGATAACTCCAAAGGTCAATGGAATGTTCCGCTTTGATAAGCCTCCATTAATATATTGGCTAATGGGTTTTTTTTACTCATTACCGAAAAACGAGATTTGGGATAGTTTCGGGACACTCTCAGCAAGACTTCCTTCAGCTTTAGGATCATTATTTTTAATGTTGATGATTGGAGATACTTTGTTTTGTTGGCCACAGAAGAGTGATAGGCAATTCCTAACTCCAATAGTTGCATCATTAAGCTTTGCTTTGTCTCCACTAATAATTATCTGGAGTAGAACTGCCGTGAGTGATGCCCTTTTTACTGGAACCTTGGGGATTAGCCTCCTTTTGTTTTGGAGAAGAATGGCAAGTGAAAATAATAATCAATGTATTTCAGCGTGGGTATTTTTAGGTTTTGCAATCTTAACTAAAGGACCTGTTGCATTTGTTCTGGCATTATTGACTATTTCATCTTTCTTATTTAGTCAGAAGAATTGGAAAACGTTGCTTTGTAAGATAAATCCTAATAAAGGTTTTTTAATAACAATACTTGTAAGTGTTCCATGGTACATATTAGAACTCATAAAAGAGGGAAAGCCTTTTTGGGACAATTTTTTTGGTTATCATAATTTTCAAAGATATACCTCAGTGGTAAATAATCATGCCGAACCATTCTGGTTTTTTCTTTACATGATGATATTGGCTTCATTACCATTCACGCCTTTTTTGTATCACGGGATATTCAAAGCCTTTAATGATTTCTTGAAAAGTTCAAAACAAAGTTGCAATGTTACTGAGACCCTCTATACCTATTCTCTATGTTGGTTAGCATCAGTTTTAATTTTCTTTAGCCTTTCTGCTACGAAACTACCAAGCTATTGGTTGCCAGCAATTCCAGCAGCGGCAATCTTAATTAGTAATAGCTTTATAAACTTAAAAAATTCAAGTAAAAGTTATCTATACTTATGGATTTTTAATATTTTAATTTTGTTTGGTGTTTCAATGTCATTCTTTTTCTCAAATAATTGGTTAAGTTCAATAAATGATCCTGAAATGCCTAATCTTGCATCTGAACTAATAACCACTGGGATAATTTTTAAAGCCAAATTATTCTTCTCTTCATTTACACTTCTTGCAATAATTTTATTTTCTTTAAAATCCAAAAATATCCTTATTTATCTTCAAATTTTACTTTTAATTGGGCAATCTTTTTTGATGTCCCCAATAAGGAAATTGGCAGATACTTCTAGACAATTGCCTTTAAGGAATATCTCAAAATTAATTTTAGATATTCGTGAGGGGAGGGAAACTTTAGCAATGATCGGAATAAGAAAACCGTCATTACATTATTATTCGAGGCAAATAATTTTTTATGAACCAAACACTGAAGAAGGATTAATTAATCTTTCAGAAAGGCTAAATAATGATAGAAGAGAAAATTATGAGGATCAACCTGATTATGAATACAAATCTCTATTGGTTGTGATAGATGAATTATCTTCTCGCCGAAAGCAATGGTCAAAAATTAATCATCAAAAATTGGGCAAATTTGGGATTTATAATTTATGGCGAATTCAAAAAAGTGATTTAAATAAGTATTCGAAATTGCTAGTGAATAGTGGTTATAAATCTGACTGGAAAAATAGAAAAGTTGAAAAATTTTAACAAAGTCTTTTCTTAAGAAGAGCGTTTTTTAGATCATCAAGGCTGCACTTGCTGGGGATATCAATATTATTCAAATCTTCCATTAATTCGAGATCGATGACAGAATCTTCTGCTAAAAAACTAAATACTTCATTAATACTTATTCCCATATCTTGAGCCATTTCTGAGATAAGCCTTAGAGTATCCTTCCTCACAGAAATTCTAAGATCTAAAGGGATATATTCATTTTCAGGGTTTGCTGACTTCATAACCTAAATCTTAAGACATTATTTAGTTATCAGGATATAAACTTTACAATATTCATTAATCATGTATTTGTGAATAAGTTTTCATTTAAGTTGTTTAAACAAATAAACTCATAAATATTTTTAATAGAGGAATTGTAATTATTGAAATTAAAGTTGTAGTAAAAAGAATTTTTGAAGCGATTTGTTGTTTTACACCATAAGCCTCTGCCATTAATATCGTTGATATTGCGGTTGGGGTTCCTGCCTGAAGAATTACTGCTGATGATTGATTGAAATTAAAGTTTAAAGTTTTGCAAACTAAAAAAATAATAAAAGGAAGAATAAATAACTTTAATAAAATTGAAAATTTAATTTCTTCATTTAGATCCAAAATTCTTCCTTTTTGATTTGTGATTATTCCAAGTCTTGTTCCCACAATTACTATTGCCAAAGCAATAACTATTCTTGCAGGAATCCAAAGATAATTTCCTAAAATTTCATCTATTTGGAAAAGATATGCAAGAAGTACACCAATGATCCCTCTTGATGCAGGACTATTTATCAATGCATTTAATAGTCCTTTGATGTTGGGGATGTTATCACTGTTGGATTTTTCTCGAAGAAAAAAAGGTCCAAATATCCAAGCGAAAAGCGTTGTTCCTAAATCAAATCCAATAGTGAAATTTATAGTTGTTGAGGGTAGAAGTGCTAGCGCAATTGGTATTCCAAGAAATGATGTATTACCTATTAGGCATGCAAGCTGCAATGTGTAATTTGGAAGCCTCTTTTTAAATATTGGGATTATATTTATTAAAATTATTAAAAATCCAATTACAGAGAATGCTAAAAATGCACTTTTAATTAGGTTTATATCTATGCCTTCCTTTAATAATAGTCCCATTACACTTAATGGAATGCCAAATCTTATTAGAGGTCTTGCAATATATTTTGAAATCTTGGGTTTCTTTTTCCCGAGAATAAAACCAATGATTAAGAAAGGGATAATATTTATGAAAAGAGAGTAGATGGTATTAATTAAATATTTATTAATGCAATATTAACTTGCCGTAGTGCAGTCAAAAAGTTTTTTCTAATTCATTTAGGAATTAAATTATTTTCCAGATTGCTTTGTCAGGAATTAAAGGAGATTTATATAAATTTTCTGGTTCTTTAGTCAAAACTCTCCAAGTAGGAACCCGACAAGTTACGTAAGCAGGACTTTCAATTAAAACTCCTGGTTTCTCATCAAAAGTACAAGTAAATCCTTCTTTCCAATGTCCACCATTATTAAGACTACCTTTAAACCAAACCCAGCATTTTGAAGTTTTCAAAATCAACAAATTTTTATTATATTTTAATCAAGATTTAAATAAATCTATAATTTATTACTTTAAAAAAATTTTTTTCTAATTAAATTTTTTTGAAAAATAGATTTTAGAAATTAATATTAATAGATTCAAGATCAGTGTAATTAAATTTGCAATCAATATTGGTGTAGACGAAATTTTATAACCGTAAATAATCCAAGACAAAACACCGATTATAAACATTATTAATGTTGTCAAAGAAACATCATCTGCTTTTTTTGTTTTTAAAGTTTTTATCAATTGAGGCAGAAATGCCGCTGTTGTTAAAATCGCTGCAAAATATCCAAATATATCTACATTCATAAAAATATTTTTTAAGAACTATTCTTTAATTAAATCAGATAAAAATCCTAAGGGATCTCTCATGTTTGATGAATATCCAAGAACATCACTTGAAAAAAATTTATAAACTACTTGATTTTGATCATTTAATAAGAAGGAAGCTCCTCTTTGAGGAAGGTATTCTTCATTAAGAATATAATCACTCCAATTTTGGATTATTTCATTCATATTGTTTAATCTAAATGTTGCTAATTCAAATGGTCTCAAATAACCATCTCCGAAAACCTGTTTAAAAGAATTGCCTGAAAATTTTAGAAATTTTAAAATATCAATTTTGTCAAATTCTGAATAGATTTGCTTTGCTTTTTGATCGCCAGTGTAACCTCTTATAACTTCTTTAATTGTTTTAAAAGAATTTATTCCGGATAGCATCAAAAGCATATTGATCCAACCTCCTAAACCTATATTTAATCCTCTTGAAACTTTAAGATTGTTATGAATTTGGTTATTAGAAACAACTATTAAATTTTCTTTGCGAAAGCCAGTAAATTTGCAAAATTTTTCTTTCCCATTTTGGTTCCCAATAGCAATTGCAAAAATATCTAAATTTTTATCTTGATTATTGTCTATAAAACTTTTCAAATTTATTGCATATTCAAAGCTATCAAAATCTCCCAATAAACCAAATAAAACAATTAATTTGAATTTTTTCTGCCCATTTAAGTTGAATTCTTTAACAAGATTTTTAATATCATTTTGAAATTTGTCAGTCACGATGGTTTAAATGTTTTTATAAATTATTCTCAAAAAATTTTTCTTACCTTGATTAGTATAAAATTTTACATGAAAAAGTTTTTAAAGAAATTAATTTAACGTTTTTAGATTTTATTATTTTAATGTAAACATTTTGAAGTTATGACTGTAGGAATTTATTACGCAACTACAACTGGAAAAACTGAAGACGTAGCTGATCGTCTTCACAACTTTATCTCTTCAGCAGAAGCACCTAAAGATGTATCTGATGTGGATGATCTTTCAGAATTTGAAGGTCTTGATGGAATTATCTGCGGGATACCTACTTGGAATACTGGTGCCGATGAAGAGAGATCGGGAACTGCATGGGATGCAATCTTAGAGGATATTGGTGAACTAAGTTTATCAGGAAAAAAAGTTGCAATTTTTGGTTTAGGAGATTCTTCTACATATACAGAAAACTATTGTGATGCAATGGAAGAACTTCATAGCTACTTCACAAAAGCAGGCGCCGAAATGGTCGGTTATGTAGATAAATCTTCTTATACATTTGATGAGTCTAAAAGTGTTATAGGAGAAAGCTTTTGTGGGTTACCTCTTGATGAGGATAGTGAATCTGATTTGACCGATTCGCGTCTTGAAACATGGGCTTCTCAGCTTAAGGGTGAAATGCCATCATTGGCGTAAGCTTTCTCAGAAATTACTTCCCTAGTTTGTAACATTTGTTCTTTCACAATATGTTTTTTTTACATAAGTAATTAAATCTGTAAAGAACATGTAAAAACAATACTGATAAGCAATATGCTCAATTTGCTGTTTACTTAAATCAAGTGTTACAAACTTACGGAAAATCTGATGTCACCTATGACTGGTACGCAGGGAATTCTGGTGTTGTTGGCCGTTCAGGTAAATTCATAGCTGCTCATGCTGCCCATGCAGGCCTAATGATGTTCTGGGCAGGAGCTTTTGGATTATTTGAATTGGCTCGTTACGACGCCAGTATTCCAATGGGTGCACAGAAAGCAATTGTTTTGCCTCATCTAGCAGGTATTGGAATTGGTGGCGTTGAAAATGGTGTTATTACAGAACCATATGGAATTGTTGTAATTTGCACATTACATCTAATCTTTTCAGCAGTATTGGGTGCTGGGGGATTATTACATTCCAACAAATTTGCAGGTAATCTTGGAGACTACCCAGAAAATAGTAAGCCACAAAAATTTGATTTTGAATGGGATGACCCAGATAAATTAACTTTTATTCTTGGTCATCATCTAATCTTTCTTGGGCTTGGAGCAATCATGTTCGTTGAATGGGCTCGTATTCATGGAATTTACGACCCAGCAATAGGAACTACAAGACAAGTTATTTACAATTTGGATATTGCTGCTATCTGGAATCATCAATTTGATTTTTTAAAAATAGATAGTCTGGAAGACGTTATGGGGGGACATGCTTTCCTAGCTTTCCTAGAAATAATTGGAGGTGTTTTCCATATTTGTACTAAACAATTTGGAGAATATACAGAATTTAAAGGAAAAGGATTACTCGGCGCTGAGGCAATTTTGTCATACTCAGTTGTTGGTGTTTCTTATATGGCTTTCGTTGCTGCTTTTTGGTGTGCTTCAAATACAACTATATATCCAGTTGATCTATATGGAGAACCCTTAAAGCTTCAATTTGAATTTGCCCCTTATTTTACTGACACAGTAGATTTAGGTTCAGGAACATATAGCTCAAGAGCTTGGCTCGCAAATACTCATTTTTATTTGGGTTTCTTTTTCTTACAAGGTCATCTTTGGCACGCACTAAGAGCAATGGGATTTGACTTTAAGAAAATTGGTCAAGCTTTTGATAATATTGAAAATACAAAAATTACTCAAAACTAGTTTGATCTAATAAAAAACCTCTCCCCGAATAGGGAGGTTTTTTTTTGTAGAATTATTTCACTTATTCAAAAAATTAATGGATAATCTACAAGAAATTAATTGTAAGGAGATTTTCAAAAGGGCTTATGAAAATCGTTACACCTGGAAGAATGATTTTCATGGTTACCAAGGTAAATGTATTTTCTTAACTAATAATAATATTCACAAAGGTGACTTCGTATTAGGTAAAGACTTTAAACCAAATATTCAAAAAATAGAAGATGAAAAAGTTGTTAAAAGTATTGCCTCTCAGTTATTTGAAGTGTGTATACATAGGGTAAAGAGAGAATTTGAAGCAGTGCATTCAGAAAATAATTTTAAGTTACTTAAAAATTCTGAAAGTGGGATTGAAATGAGTGTTTCAGGTAAGAATCAGGGTGATAAATATAGAGTTAAAAATAACCGTATTAATATGGTCTACAGAAAAATTCATGGAACTATAATAGAGATTTTTGTTGAAGAATTTTTAGATACAGGAATTGGTTCCCTTAGTAAAAAATACAGTAGTCAACAAATTGATCCAGATACACTTGAGACAAATTCGCAAAAATTGGAATACGAGGATGAATTTCTAAATATGGGTAAAGACGATTATTGGATATTAAATTCGAGGACAATAAAATACTTAAATCAAAATGAAGAAGAGGAAACACAAAAATTCGTTTTTGAGGATCTATGCTTATTAAATTAATTTTTTTTATTCAACCAGTCTAAATCCTTTATCAAGTAATTTTTGATATAGGAGTCTTGCTCTAAAAGCTAGAATTTGCTCTTCATTTTCATTACTAATTACATGAAAATAATTATTATCTAATTTATTTTTGCTAAAGCATACATTTGCTTCTCCTAATCTTAAAGTCCAGTTCTCTTCTTTGGCTAAATGCTGATTAGGTCCCAGATCCCATGGACATTTTTCAGGATATTTTTCTCTTTTAGAACCCATATGATTAATTTTATCTACCCAATATTAGTTAAAATTTAAAAGTACGGCTACGAAAAATATTTGATAGCTTTTTCATAGAGTTGTTGTTTAATGCAATTAAAAAATTACTCTTTGGTCGCGATTAAACAATAAAAAGGGTCTTTATTAAAAAAATTAAAGATATTAAGTGCTGTTTCAGTAAACTTTTTGATAATTTTTGGCTCATTAAATCCGTTTGAGATTAATACTTTTCTTACATATTTCACCCTCTCTTCTTCAGTAGATGAAGTCCAGATATTAGGTGCTTTATGCCAAAATGCTCTGTTTGAAAAAGCAATAATAATCTTACCCTTTCTGCTCAATATTCTTGCAATTTCTTTGGTTAGATTCTCTGGATATTGTAAATATTGCCATGCGGCCACCATCAAGCAATAATCAATACTTTCTTTGTCTAGCGGTATTTGTTGGCTTAAATTAAAATTTTGTATCCAGTAAGATTCAAAAATTTTGTTTTTTTCAAGTTCTTGTTTGTTTAAACCATGTCCAATTACTTTTTTATATTGTTTCCCTTTAGGTAAATAACTATCCCAACTGGACATTAAATCAAGTACGGTTGAATAATTATCAATTTCTCTTTCATACAACTTTGATAGATTTTGCCTGAAGTTTGCATCTAGATGATAAACAAATTTTGGATCAGAATAAAATTCTTCATCATTACTCTCATCAAGTTTTTTCCTTTGATAATTATTTAAAACTTCCAAAACTACAAATTTAGAATCTACATAGCAAATCTAGTAAAAAGAAATTCTAATTGTGTATTAGGCATTTATTTTCATTTAATAAATTAAAAATTCTCAAAATAACTAGACATTCACTAAAAAAAAGTTAAATTATTAATTAATGATTTAATAATGATGATTGAGTTCAAAAGGGGCAAAAAAAACAGGTCTAAAAATGTTCTTTTCAATCCATATAAAAACGGAATAAGTTCATACGATATGGCATATCTCTCATCAAAAAGAAATTTAAAAAATAAAACTTTTTATCTAGGAAATGATTCTAAGAAAGATTATCTTGCTGCATAGAGATGCCTTATATTAATGTTTCGACTTCAGCAAAAGTAAATGATAAAGGAAAATTACTTGAAGAAATATCAACTCTTGTTTCATCTTTAACTAATAAATCAAAGAGATTTGTTATGGCCAAAATAGATGAGAATTGCCAAATGTATTTTGATGATGAGACGCCTTCTTGCTTTTTAGAGATCAAATCAATAGGTTCTCTAAATCCTTCAGAAATGGCAAAGCCAATATCTGATTTTGTATGTGAGAAAATGGGGATACCAATAGATAGGATTTATATTTCGTTTGAGGATGTGCCAGCTTCATTGTGGGCTTGGAATGGAAGAACTTTTGGGTAAGAATTTTTTAGATATAAAGCTAATGGATATAAATAAATTAGTTGATTTAAATAACCTTAGAACTGCTCCTCAATTAAGTAATAGTCAGAAAAAAAAACTTTTAGAGGAACTAGAAGCAAATATTTTTAATGCAGATTGGATAACAATAGGCATAATGGCACCAAGTGATAATAAAGCCATTGAAGCATTGAAATCAATTTCTATGAAATATTCCTCAATTCAATTTGGAAATCTAGATTCCCTTCATGCTTATGGCGGCGTTTTTTTAAAAGCTAATCAAAAAACTAGTAATGTTTTTGTTAGATCTGAAAATGGTCTTGGAGAAGGAATTTTAATAACATGTCAGTATGACGAAAGTGCTAAAGAATCTAATACTTTTGGACCATTGACATTAGATTTTTTTACATAATTAATTTCTTATTTATTTTTATCAAGGATCTATTTTTATGAAAGCTTTTTATCGGATGATATTTTTGAGAAATTCGATTATAAAATATTTTTTACTTTAAAGCTTTGTTATTATGTCTAATGGCATTGATCTAAATTCTTCCACTATTTTAATTAAATGTTTTTTCAGGATATAGTTCAAAATTTAAATAATTTTTGGTCAGAGGAAGGTTGTTTGATTATGCAGCCATATGATACCGAAAAGGGTGCTGGAACAATGAATCCGCATACTTTTTTAAGGGCTATTGGACCAGAGCCTTGGAGTGTAGCATATCCAGAGCCATGCAGAAGACCTACTGATGGACGTTTTGGCGATAATCCAAATAGGGCGCAACATTACTTTCAATATCAAGTAATAATTAAACCTTCACCGGAAGGAATACAGGAAAAATATTTGACATCTCTAGAATCTCTTGGAATTAATCCTAGAAATCATGACATAAGATTTGTGGAGGATAATTGGGAATCCCCAACACTCGGAGCATGGGGTGTAGGTTGGGAAGTTTGGTTAGACGGAATGGAAGTTACTCAATTTACTTATTTTCAACAATGCGGGGGAATAGATTGTAATCCAATCCCAATTGAAATCACTTATGGATTAGAAAGGATTGCTATGTTTTTGCAGGATAAGGAAAGTATTTGGGATTTAAATTGGAACAAAAATTTGAAGTATAGCGATATTTGGCTTCAATTTGAGAAAAGTCAATGCTCTTATAACTTTACTGAATCCAATGCAAATAATCTCAGAAAATTATTTGATATTTATCAAGACGAGGCAATTTCTTTAATAGAAAAGAAATTAACTTACCCTGCGCTTGATTTTGTTCTGAAATGTAGTCATACCTTTAATTTGCTTGACGCTAGAGGCGTAATTTCAGTTACTGATCGTGCACAATATATTGAAAAGATTCGAAAATTAGCAAGAGAAGTTGCATCCTCATGGATGGAAGAAAGAAATGGTTTGAATTTTCCCTTAAAAAAAAATACTTTTAAATAATCATCTCAAATTAAAGGTTATGTAACAATTGTTACTTGAAGTTGAATCTATTATTCCTACCCAAAAAGGTTGTCTTGGATAAAATTCAATTACCCATTTCTATGGGTATTTTTAGTGTGAGGTAAAATGAAACTCTTCCAACAAATGTTGGTTGCAAGTGCTTCTATTAGTTTATTAACTCCTATTGCTGCACAAGCATCCGACATTAATATTGAAGAAATGAATGACTACGTTCGTAGCAGCAAATCTTCAAAAAAATTCAATAGCAAAACGTTTACGAACGAAGTTAGCGGCGAAATCGCAAATCTTGATGGTCGTGTTGACGGTTTAGAGGTTCAACAAAATGGTTTTGAAGCTGGCAGCTTTTCAGATACAACTACACTTGATGGTAGTGCTGTTTTTGCTGCTACAGCAATAGATGGTGCAACTAAGGTAAATTCATCTGCAACAGAGAATCTGCAGACGATGTATACCTACACCATGAACTTAAATACAAGTTTTACTGGTGACGACAATCTTTATGTTCGTTTAAGAACTGGTAATGGTAAGGTTACTGGCGGATCTTTCTACGAAAAGACTGCTTTCTATCACACAGATACTTATTCAGGTGGTGTTGACGATCTTAAAGTTGATAAAATCTGGTATACAACGCCAATTGGTAGTAGTGAAAAATGGACAGCAACAATTGGTCCAAAAATTGAAAACTACTATATGTACGCAGCACCTGTTTCAATTTATAGACCAGGATTTCATAAGGCTTTCAAGTTAGGTAGTCTTAGTGGTGCATTCGGTGCAAGTACTGCTACTGGAGGTGGTATTAAATATGTTGGGGATAATGGATTCGCTTTTAGTACTAATTTAGTTTCAAAAGGAGCAAAAAGTTCATCTGGTTTATTAACCAATGAAGATGAGCATAAGTGGGATACAATGCTCGCATATACACAAGATCAATATCATGTTTCTCTTTCATTATCTCAGCAACATGAAGATTGGTCATCATTTAGTTACTACGCAACTGACGCTGCAGTAGCTGTTGAGGAAGACTCTAATGCTACAGCTTATGCTGCAAGAGCATACTGGAGGCCAGAGGAATCAGGAAGTGCGATGCCTGAAATATCTGTTGGTTACGATATTATCAATCTGGAAGGGCAAACAGGTAACAGTGTTAAAGAAGCAAGTAGTTACTTTGTTGGTTTAGGTTGGCCTGATATGTTCCAAGACTCTGACTACATCGGAATAGGTTTTGGTCAGCCATTAAAGGTTGATGAAACAGCTAATGGTGCAGCTGCTGATGATGCAGGCCTAAGTCCATTATTATGGGAAGTAAGTTATTCATTCAAACCAAATGATTCAATAACAGTGATTCCTGCTGTATTCGGTGGAACTGATATCCAAAGTTCAACTGATCAAGATATCTTTGGAGCAGCAGTAACTACTAAGTTTAAATTCTAAATTCTAAACTTAAAATAAAAAGGGGCACTTAACTGCCCCTTTTTTCGTTTAAAAATCTGCAAAATAGAATTCTAGAGTGGTTTAGAGTTTACCAACAATTTTCTCCCTCTCCAATAGGAACACATATACTTGCTTTTGCTGCTTCATCGGCTAATTTTTGAGCTTGTTCATCAAGAATGAAATCAGCTTCTATAGACATATCTGTATTCCATTCTTTAAGTCCTCCTAAATCACTTTCTTCTGCTTTTAAGATTGAGCTTCCAGTAGAAGCCAAAGCTACTGCACTAGTTGTTGCTAAGAATAATCCAATGGAAGTTTTTTTATTCATTTAGGTAATCTTTCTGAATACATAATAATTAGTTTGGGCTAATCTTTCTATTCGATGTATAAAATGATGCTTGTTAAATTGCTTATTCAATTACCTAGTCTTCTTAAGAAATTTGAATATGATTTATAAATTAGATCAACTTCTTCTGATCTGCCATATTTAGCAAGTAATGATCTTGCAGCAGCATCTAGATCAAACAAATATTCTCTTTCTTCAATGCTTTTTACATAGCTTTCAATCCAACCAATAAATACTAATCTCTCACCATCAATAACTTTTTCTACTGAATGTAAATATGTACTTGGATAAATTATTATCTCTCCTTCATCAAGTTTAAATTTTTCTTCTGAGTTTAAACTCTCTATTGATAAAGCTCCGCCTTCATATTTTTTTTTGCAATTAAGAAAAACTGTAAAAGATAAATCTGCTCTTCCAGACGACATATAAGCATTATCAATATGACTCCCATATTTCATCCCTCTAATGGATTTTGAGAAGATTGTTCCATGAATTTTTTTAGGTAAAGCAAAGCTCTTGATTAGTTCATTACTAAGGATTTTTTTTGTAATTAATCCAGAAAACTTTATTGATAAATCTGAATCTCTTCTAAGTTGTAAATTATTTTTTTCCTTTGCGGCATGCTTTCCAGCAGTTAGCTTGCCATCTTCCCATACTAGTGATTCTTTTTCTAAATTTTTTCTGAGGATTTCTAATTCTTCAGAATTCAATAGTTTATGAGTTAAATAATTCATAATAGATATAAAAAATGATACAAATTAATGTATAGAAATTCTCTTTGTAAGGCCTTGCTATGAAGATATATATAAAGTAACCATAGATACTATTTTGTAAAAGTGCAAAATCTAAAAAAACTACTTTACTCAGCATTAACATGTACATTTTTGCTAAACATTAATATACCTGCTAATTCAACAGAAAAAGAAGTCAAAGTTTACTCAGGGAGACATTACAACACAGATAGAATTATTTATAAAAAATTTGCAGAAGAAACTGGTATAAAAGTTCGACTAATCGAAGCTGCTGGGATCTCCTTAACCGAAAGGTTAAAAAGAGAAGGAAAAAATTCTCAAGCTGATTTAATATTACTAGTAGATGCTGCAAGAATCACCAATGCAGCCAAAGCTGGATTACTTCAACCAATAGAATCTTCTAATCTAGAAAATGATGTACCCGTTGGATTAAAAGATCCAAATAAGGAATGGTATGCATTAACAAGAAGAGTAAGAGTAATGGTCGCTAATCCAAAAGTTGTTGATGTTAGCAAGATCAATGATTACACTGATTTGGCTGACCCTTCTTTGCAAGGGAAAGTATGTTTAAGAAATAGAAAAAGTCCATATAATCAATCTTTAGTCGCTAATCAGATAGTAAATAAAGGTGAATCTGAAACTAAAGCTTGGTTAAGCGGAATGATTTCTAATGTTTCCCAACCTTTTTTCCCAGGAGATATATCTATTGTAAGAGCAGTTTCAAAAAGAAAATGTGGTATTGGTATCGTAAATCATTACTATGTCGCAAGAATGCTAGCTGGAATAAATGGAAGAAGAGATGCTTTATATTCGAAAAGAACAACAGTCATTACACCTAATCCTGCCCATGTAAATATTAGTGCTGGTGGTGTAGCTAAATACGCAACAAATAAAGCTGAAGCAATTAAGCTTCTCGAATTCTTAGCATCTCCAGAAGGAAGTAAAGGTTTAGCTGCTCCAACTTTTGAACATCCTTTGAAGGAAGTTAATCAGAATGAAATAGTAAAGAATTTTGGAGAGTTTATACCTGATAGTGTCACGGTAGAAGACCTTGGAGAAAAAAATTCTTTAGCTATTAAATTGATGAGAGATGCAGGGTGGAATTAAAAATTAAGATAATTATATAGTTCATAATTTTCTGTTTATTATGTGCATACTTATAAAAAGGCGGAGAGGTGGCTGAGTGGTCGAAAGCGAACGACTCGAAATCGTTTAATAGGAAACTATTCGTGGGTTCGAATCCCACCCTCTCCGTTTATTAATACAGATTAGTTGTCGTCAGATATTGTCAAAAAGTCCAGAATGACTGGTATGAAGTAGATGTTTAAGGTAATAATATAAATTAAGACTTGAAAAATATACCATAAAGTCCACAAATGTCTCTGTGATATCTCTGTGTTTTTTAATAAATGGTCTCAGGGATGTCTCTGTGATTTTTAAGAAATAGTCTCTGTGATGTCTTAGGGGATTTTTTAAATAATTTAATCTTTCACCATCATTGAAAAGAAATTATTTACCTAACTGAAAAAATTCCAAACTTATAAGGTTCAATACCTATTAAAGTTGAATATACATTTGACCATTGCCCAATGCAATTGCCTTTTTTATGATATCTAACCAAAAATTCCTTTCTTTTTCTACTGTAATAGTCATAAATCATTTCTTTATTGACTTCCACGATATATTGATATTTTTCATCCGAGTTTTTATCGACAAAACATTTCGTCGTAATTCTTTTGTTTAAAAAACCAAGAGTTATACCATTATATTTTGTGAAAACAAAATCTTTGCACAAATTAGAAGAATTATCCATAATATCAACTAGCAAAATTTTGTTATTGTTTGGATTTATATAGACCCTGTAGTTTTTTGAGAATTCATAGTTATATCCACTATTAGTTTTGCCTGAATTATCATATGGTCTTAAAACTTGATAGTAGTTCGATTGTTCAAGTAAATTTTTACATTTGACTTGCTCTTTTTCATTAATTATTTTTTGTTCCCTCTTTTTAATATTATTTTCGATCTGTTCTTGTTTGAAGATCTCTTTTAAATTATTAGATTTAACCGAAAGTTGATAAAAATTGCTTAATAAAAGAAATAATAAAAGTAAATAATTTTTAATTATTCTCATGGGAAATATTCACTGTAATCATATTCATACCATCTTCTTAGTTCATTTTTAACTTTTTTCCCTATAGTTTTATCATTTACAGAAGACCATTTAAAATTACCATCACAAGGTCTTGATCTTTCATATTTGACTAGAAATTTTTCTCTCTTCTCCGATCCTAATTTTATTCCAAATAAACCGAGTTCTTCTGGTCTTTCAGTAATTAAGTTTTCTTCTGTGAGAAATATCTCTTTTTGATAAACCCTGCTATTTGATTTATTTTTTTTTGGACAACTAGTAGTAACTGTTTTATTCAATATTCCTATAATATTAGGACTTATTTTGCAAATAGGTTTTCTGTAAGTATCAGGAGGGTTTCCAAAAGATGTCCATAAAATTTGATTTACTGATCCGTTAGGATTGATTAAATAATTCTTTTGTCCGTTAGCATAACTTGACCTTTCATACATTGAATAACATTTATCTCTATAAGTTTTGATAGCAATTTTTTTCTCTAAATCTTGTCTGAATAATTCTTGTTGAAGTGATTCATATCTTGGGTTCTTATAGTTTATTTTATTGCAATAGTTTGGAATCTTTAATGAAAAATCAAGTAAAGATGCTTTTTCATAGTCTAAACAGGCATCTGATACTTTTTGTAAATTATATTTTGCAGAACCTCTAGAATAAAAAGCATCTGGAAAATAGGGATTTAATTTAATTGCGTTCGTAAAATCATTAAGGGCGCCTGAATAATTGTAGACTTCTCCTCTTGCTACTCCTCTGTTGTAATACATCGATCCATTGTCAATAATTTTTTTATTGGAATCATTACCATTTTTTAAATTAATTGATTTTGTAAAGTCTTCTATGGCGCCATTAAAGTTTTTCTTTCTCATCTTTACTAATCCTCTTAAATTATAAAGTTCTAAATTATTAACATCTAAACTAATTGCCTTACTATAATGAGATATTGATTCATCATATTTTTTTAGAGAATTTTTTGCATTGGCAAGATTTCTCCAATACAAAGATTTCATAGGTTCCAACTCTATTGCTTTTGAAAAATCTTTAATTGATCTTTTAAATTTCTCAAATTTGAAATACAAGTTACCTCGAAGATTCCAATATTCAGAATTACTTGGGTTTAATTTTATTGCTTTTTTATAGTCTTTTAATGAATCTTTAAAGTTATTAAGAGAAATTTTTGCTGCTGCTCTTGCGGCATAGAATTCTGGATTGTTGGGTTCAATACTTATAGCAATACTATAGTCCTCAACTGCATTTTTAAATTTTTGATTATTTTCTTTGACTTTTGCTCGTCCAATATATAGCAAAGGATCATTTGAATTTATTTTTATCGCAAAGTCATAATCTTCTATTGCACCTTGAAAATCTTTTAAGAAAAATTTAGTTATTCCTCTTTTCTCATAAAAATAAGCATCAGTTGGATTTGATTTTGCATATATTTCTAGATCTTTTAATGCTTCTGCATACATATTTAGATTAAATTTCATTAATGCGCGCAAATAATATACTTTTGCATTTTCAGGTTCGATTTTGATCACTTTCGAATAATTATCAATAGCGCCTTTATAATTTTTTTCTCCAGCATTTTTTTCTGCCAATCTTAAATAATCTTGCACATTTAATTTTGAATTTACATTGATTTGCCCTTTAGTTCTTATATTCTCAAAATTTGTATAAATATAAGGTATTCCGATTGTGAAAATAATTCCCAATAGAATTAAGTTAAATTTTAGTATTTTGCGTTTCGAAAATTTATTAGAAAAATTATTTCTTATGACTTTTTTTTTACTTTTTAATATGTTACTTGTTGCTTTTTCATTAATTAAAGTTTGATTATTCCTGAAAGTTTTTTTATTTTCTTTTTGTATTTTTTCTTTTGCTTTTATGAATTTATAAGCAGGATCATTACTCTTTAAAGAAGAGGATGATTGGATATTTTCTCTCTTTAAATTTTGCTTTGTTTTTTTTGAATTATTTTCTGAGAATGTACCTTGAGAAATTTTGAAATCAACTAAGTCATTTAAAAATTTACCTATTTCAGATTTTAAAAATGAATCATTAATGAAGTTAACTTCATTTGCAATAAAATTTTGTTTAGAAGAAATTATTTCAACAATATTTCCAGACTTGAGAATGATTTCAATATCCCCATTACCATTAATCCTATTTAATATTTGTCTTGCAATGGGATAATTATCAATTTCAAGTGATTTTTTAAAAACTTCTTCATCTAATTTTTTTTTATCAATAATAAATTTTATAAATTCAATTCTATTCACTTATATGGAAATTAACTTTTTGAGATTCTAATCCTTTTATATCAGAAGTCTATATTTTAAAAATTTGATTAAATTTATTTCTTAAATAAATTCTGAATTACATAGATATCAATTGCATTTGGATATTTTTGTTGAAAAACCTTAATTGCATGATTAGGAGAAATTGCAAAAATATTTGTTTTTATCTTGTAATCATCTACTAGACCAGATATTAAAAAGGTTTTCATTGGGACTTAATTATTACTGAAATTTATTTAGATCTATCTTAATTTGAAATTAATTTTTAAACAATAATTTGTTTGAAATGGTCTCTGTAGTTAATATTAGATTTTTGGTATTGCATACATCGAATGAAATTTTCAGAAAGCAAAATTATACGTTTGATAATTAATATTATGTTCTTATATCTTTGGAGTATTTTTTTTAAAAATGTACTTGGGTTTTTCCCTTTTTTAATCAATACAAGAATTGATCCTCAAATTTATTTTGAAAGGAGCAGACTACTAAAAATACTTTCCGTACTTTATACTCAATGGTTAGAAGTATTGTATTTAGGAATTTTTTTTCTACCTATTTATTGTTTTACAAAATTTATTTGGTTTAAAAAAAGTAGGTAAAGATATAAAAGGCACTTTAAAAGGATAAAAAAAATCCCAATAAAAAAGGTAACAAATTGGGAATAAATTAAATTTAAAAAAGTTTTTTCAAATTATGTCTCTGTGATTTCTCTGTGATTTATGTAAAATTCTTGATTTTAAACTAGTCAAATAAGATCACAACTGGACTTTTATAAAAACCTCTACGAACACCCTCTCCGGTTTTAATGAGTATCATCTTCATTTAATTTTCTTCTCAAACTTTTCGAATGACGATTGCATTTGAGCTGTGTTTTGCAAAGGTTCATCTTTATCTAAACCTCTTATTTTTCTCCATCTGGAATATATATTTCCAAGATAGATTCTTTGCATAAAGTTTTTTGCTCCATGCTCTAGAAGATTTTTTGAAAATTTATTATTAAATTTTCAACTTTCTAGTAATTCTTTCTGCCAATTTATTTTTTCTGTCATTGTTGTTGCTGAATCTCATGTATTTTTTTCAGTTTTTCATATTCCACATGCAGAACACCTAGACGCCATGCATCCCTTAATCCTTTTACACTTCCCATTAAGAGTTTTGCATCTGAGGGAGAATGTGACTTCATGTTTAAGAAATCTTTCTGCCAAGATTTGTCATCCCATTTAGTGCTCATAGTTTCTCTATATACTTTTTAAAATTATCAAAGTGATTCTAATCATTATTTTTTGAATAAGAAATATTATCATTTACTTTATAAGTTTAATTCTTTAACAAAAAGCACTAATAAAATTGAAAAAAAAAAATAAGAGGGTATTTGTCTGCTCGCTTTGAGTCTTATGCACGTCGCTTTACACAAAGTCGATGAAGAGCTTTTGAATCCTGAATTACTCTTACTCCTACTGGATAGGAAAATATAGTCGCGATAACTACAAAGCACTAATACTCGGGTATTAATACTCTATTAAATTCAATTGAATAGGAGGATAATAAAGGAGTAGAGATATAGGAGGTTTTATGAGACTAGCCACTCCATTCACTGCTTTTAGAAATGCAACTTCAGATATTTGGAGAATGCATGATTTTAATTATCAACTACCTAAAGATCAAAGACAAGATTATTGGGAAAAAGAATGCATAGATCACCCAGCAAGTTCTCATTGCAAAGTTTACTAAAGGCAAAATAAGTTAAGATATTCAAAAAGACCTTTATCAGGTTCTTTTCTTCTATTTAAGAAGATATTTTTTAATTTAAAAATACAATGCCTTTTAATAATTCAATATCTAAATATGATTGGCAGTTTCTTGTAACTGGGTTTATTTTAATCTCAGTTTTTTTTTTACAGATTTAATAAGAGTTTTTGATAAAGAATATTTTTACTTTGTACCAAAATTAATTAGTGATCAACCCCATAGGATTTTCACATCAATACTAATCCATGCAGATTTAAATCATTTATTAAGTAATCTTGGTGGAATAATCATTACTAGATATTTTTTGATGAGACTCGGAATTAAAAGCAGATTTTTTTATTTGAAATTTATTTTAATTTGTTCTTTTTTGAATTTTTTTATTATTTGGGTTTACGAAAAGATCTTATCGAATTTTTCTGTATATCAGAATTATGCTGCTTTAGGATTCAGTGGAATAATTTATGCTTTATTTGGATTCTTACTATTAACTTCTTTTTATGGAAAGAGTTATTTTTTAGGTAAAGAAATAGGTTTTAAATCCAATTATGAAGTTCAAAAAATGTCAAAGACAATATGTCTTATAGGTTTGATTTTCTCTTTTTTACCAGGGGTAAGTTTATTAGGTCATTTAAGTGGATTTATTGCAGGGTGTTTTTTATTCTTCATCTAATTAATGTTAATTATTAGTTAATCAAATTAATATAGTTATTTTCCCAGATATCCAACTTTTTTCTTTTACTCTTTTCTTTTGTATAAATCAATTTTGATATCAAAAGTAACTACTATTCCAATACTTATAAGCAGTAATCCAATCGCAATTTGGGGAGTAGGCAATACCATATAAGTTTCATTTTCACTTACCTTATCTAATCTGTCCCGGTAACGATGAAAGATTGAGTAATATTAATTCTGAATAAAGCATCGCCTTAAAAAATGGGAAAAGTAGAGAATGGTCTTGATATTTATTTCGCAGCAGGAAATGCAAATACTCAAAGACAAGAAAAAGAAATTGAATTAATTATGAAAAAACGTAATTCTGCAGGATGGAAGTTAATCTCAACAAGTACCGCAATAGTTGATACTACAAACCAGTTTTCAAATCTTTATCTATTTTGGGAAAAGAATTAGTAATTAATAACTTTTGCCATTTAATTATATAAATCTGAAACTCCTCACACACTAATTTCTGATAAGTAAACACCCTTCTCTCTACATTAGGGTGTTTTTTAATTACTAATATGCTTCAATACACAACTTAAACATGTGACAGTTAAGTAACATTCCGTTCGTCCTTACCACGGAAAAGAAATATATCGCATATTTTAAATATGTGTGTAGGAGTGGTTTACGAAAAAAGTGGAAACAAGGAAACACTTGATTTAGTAAAACCAAGAAAGACCTCTAGAAATAGGGGTCTTTTTTTTATGCAAACTCACTAATTTTATTTACTTTCCCATATTGCCCAATATCGGCAAGTTTTTGGTGTTGGTGGATGTGTTGGTGAATATTCTCATAAGCACTCAAAAATAAGTGCTACATGATAATATTTCTTGAATTTATCCACTGATTTTGAGATTGAATTTCACAATCTCTTTTTATTAATACATATAGTTCTAAGTCAGAAACGGAATAATAAATTAGGAACTTTAATTAAATTTTCTTATGTTAATTAAATAGAAAATTTAGTCTTCCCAAAAAGGGTCTGTAGTTAAAGAAATTTTTAATGGAGATCTTGTTTTACTTTCAATATTGCTTATGCATGCTCTTATGGTCTCTCCATTAACATCTATTTCACAGGCTCCACAACTTCCGGTTAGGCAGCCAGATGGAATTTCAAAACCTGCTTTCTCTGCATTAGAGAACCAATCTTCTCCTTCACAAACATATGTTTCAATATTATTTGGCCAAATTAGTTTAATTTTTGAGTTCTTCAATTTAATAATGATGAGAGATTTAAATGCTTGTTAAATTCATTTGCGAGATTTTCAATTATTGATTCTCGCTTAACTTTATAAGAGCGTGTTCTTTTCTTTAATGCTGGTAATTTTTTTCTCTTCCTTATCAAGTTTATATATTGATCTCTCCAAATATCATTTTCAAAGATCCCATGTATGTAAGTTCCTGCAATAGTTCCACCTTTTTTATTTTCTTTGTACCAACCTAGATTTAAGTCTTTGAAGATAGGGTTAATCTTTAATGAGTTTTGAGTATGATCTAATTCCGTCTGGCCATTGTGAATTTCAAAACCACGAATTTTGGATTGGCATGGCCATAAAGATTCGGTACTGATTTGACGGGTTAATTTTTTCTCAAAGAAAGTTGTTTTTAATGGCAGTAATCCAATACCTTTGGTTTTTTGTTTAGAATAGATTTTGGGACCTTCTTTAGAATAGGGATCTTCAAGTGTTGTTCCTAACATTTGTAAACCTCCACAGATCCCAACTATGTTGCCATTGCTATTCGAATATTCTCTTATATCCTGAGATAAACCTGAATTTTCAAGAAATATTTGATCTTTAATAGTTTGTTTACTCCCAGGAAGAATAATAAAGTCAGAATTATTCAAGTTTTGCGATTCTCTAATCCATTCAATTAATATTGATTCTTCATTTTCTAAAGGATCAAAATCTGAAAAATTACTTATAGACGGCAATTTTATAATTCCAACTTTGATCTCAGGATTTGAGAAACGTGATTTTTTTTCTATTAAATCTAAAGAATCTTCTGGGGGGAATGAATCATTCAACCATGGAATAATTCCAATAACAGGGATTTTAGTTTTACTTTCTATCCATTTTTTACCTTCTTCAAATAATGAGAGGTCTCCTCTAAATCTATTTATAATAATTCCCTTAATAAGTTTTTTCTCTTCTGGTTTCAATAATTCAAGAGTTCCTATTATTTGTGCAAATACTCCTCCTCTTTCAATATCAGTGACCAAAATGCAATTTGCATTTAAATACTTAGCAACTCTTAAATTTGTAAGATCTCTATGAATTAAATTCATTTCTACCGGACTTCCAGCTCCTTCGATAATTAAACGGCAATTTGGGCTTTTTTTATAAATAGAACTTAGACTTTTTTTAATTACTTCCCAACCTGGAATAAACCAATCTTTGTAATAATTTTTGGCGGTTGTTATTCCTATACTTTTGCCAAGGTGAATCACCTCACTTATTGAATTACCTTGTGGTTTTAATAAAATGGGATTCATCTCTGCAGAAGGATTAATACCGCAAGCAAACGCTTGAAGTGCTTGTGAATATGCCATCTCTCCACCTTCACAGTCAACCCAAGCATTGTTACTCATGTTTTGACCTTTAAAAGGGATTGGTTCTTCTCCTATATTTTTAAGAATCCTGCAAATAGCAGTAACTGTTAATGATTTACCTGCTCCACTGGAAGTGCCTAGGACCATTATTGGTTTCTTTATTTCATGTAATTTTTCTGCTAACTCCATTGGTAATTTATATTAATTATAAAATTTATTAATAAGTGAATTGAACTATAATTTGATAAAAAATTTGTGTTAATTCTAGCCTCTGCTTCACAATCTAGAAAGAAATTACTTGAAAATTGTCAAATTGAATTTATTCAAATATCAAGTAACTTTGATGAAACTACTATTCAAGAAAAGAATATATTTAATTTAGCTTTGGAACTATCTTTTCAAAAGGCAAATAGTTTATCTGAAAATATCCAAAAAATATCATTGCCCGAAGAATTTAATTATGGTCCTTTGGAAATACTTGGGTGTGATTCAATTTTCGAATTTAAAGGAGAAGCTTTTGGAAAACCATCTAATAAAAAAGAGGCATTTCTTAGATGGAAAAAAATGTCAGGGGAATTTGGATTTTTACATACTGGCCATACTTTAATAATTGGAAATTTTGAGTCGACTTCCAAAAATTTCAAAAGCACTAAAATAATAAAAAAAACAGTAAGTTCAAGAGTTTATTTTTCTAAGTTGGCAGATTGGGAAATCAAGAGTTATGTAGATACAAATGAACCTTTATTTTGTGCTGGAGGATTTGCTTTGGAAGGTATAGGCGGTAAATATATAGAAAAAATAGAGGGTTGCTTCAGTAATGTAATGGGTTTAAGTTTGCCATGGCTCAGAAAAAATTTATATAGATAATAAAATTGAGCAAAAAAAAACCCTATCTTAAAATAGGGTTTTTTTAGATGATATAGAGGTTAGTCTAAATCAGGCATTTCTAGAGCTGGTTCACTCTTTCTGTCGATTCCTTTTTCGAAACCAGCAGCGGCTGCTCTAGCACGCCCAGCATGCCAAAGGTGACCGATGAATGTAAACCATCCTAAGAAGAATTGTGCAGCGGCTAACCATTGTCTTAAGTTAACGAAGTTAACAGCATTAGGCTCCGTAATAATTCCACCAACAGAGTTGATAGAAGCGTTAGGAGCATGAGTCATATATTCAGCAGCTCTTCTTACCTGCCAAGGCTGAATATCATTTTGAATTTTCTCAAGGCTCAATCCGTTAGGCCCTCTTAAAGGTTCTAACCATGGACCTCTGAAATCCCAAAATCTCATTGTTTCACCACCAAATATAATTTCACCAGTAGGAGATCTCATGAGATACTTACCTAGACCTGTTGGTCCCATTGTTGAGCCTACGTTAGCTCCAATTCTTTGATCTCTCACTAGGAAAGTAAAGCTTTGTGCCTGTGAAGCTTCAGCATTTGTTGGACCATAAAATTCAGAAGGGTAAGCAGTGTTGTTAAACCAAATGAATGTTGAAGCAATAAAACTTGCTACACAAATTCCACCAAGAGCATAACTTAATAGTCCTTCACCGTTCCAGATGAATGCTCTTCTTGCCCATCCAAAAGGTTTGGTAAAGATATGGAATATTCCTCCAATAATTGCAGTAATACCCACATAAACATGTCCACCAACAATATCTTCAATGGAGTTAACACCGATTATTGAACCAGCACCTCCCCATGGAGATCTAAATAAATAACCAAGAATAACTCTTGGATCTAAAGTTGGGTTAACAAGTCTAACTTCACCACCACCAGGTGCCCATGTGTCATATGCACCGCCAATAAAACACCAGTTGACTGACCATGCTAATGCACCTACACCTAGAACAATCAAATGATATCCAAGGATATTAGTCATTTGATTTTTGTCTCTCCAATCAGTAGAGAAAAATGGGAAATCTTCTTCTAGTTTTTCTGGACCTGCTAATGAATGGTAAATACCACCAAAACCAAGAACAGCAGAAGCTATCAAGTGAACCACACCTGCCTGAAAGAAAGGCATGATATCGGTAACTTCACCACCAGGGCCTATTCCGTAACCAAACATTGCGACGTGTGGCATACAGATTAAACCTTGCTCCCACATTGGTTTATCAAAAGTAAAATGATTAACCTCAAAGAGCATCATTGCTCCCGCCCAAAAGACTATTAGTCCAGAGTGAGCAATGTGAGCTCCTAGTAAACGTCCAGATAAATTGATTAATCTAGCGTTGCCTACATACCAGGCATAACCAGTTTCCTCAATACTTTGGTTTGGAGCTCTTAATAAATTATTAAAGGGCGTTTCCACGTGGAAGAACCTCCTCAGGGAATACAAAGTTTTCGTGTGGTTGATCCACAGAAGACATCCATGCTCGCATACCTTCGTTCAAAAGTATATTTTTTGTATAGAAAGTTTCAAATTCTGGATCTTCTGCTGCACGGATTTCTTGGCTTACGAAATCATAAGCTCTTAGGTTTAGTGCTAAGCCGACAATACCAATTGAAGATGTCCACATACCCATAACAGGTACAAATAGCATCAAGAAATGCAAGAAACGCTTGTTTGAGAAAGCAATACCGAAGATTTGACTCCAGAATCTATTAGCTGTAATCATTGAATAAGTTTCTTCTTCTTGAGTTGGGTCAAAAGCTCTAAATGTTGAACTTTGAACCTTACCATCTGTGTAGATACTTGTATCTTCATACAAAGTGTTTTGTACTGTAGCTCCATGAATAGCGCAAAGTAGAGCACCACCTAGAATTCCAGCAACTCCCATCATATGGAATGGATTTAAAGTGATATTGTGAAAACCTTGAATGAACAGGATGTAACGGAAGATTGCTGCAACACCGAATGAAGGTGCGAAGAACCAACTATGCTGTCCTAAAGGATAAATAAGGAAAATACTTGTAAATACTGCAATTACTGCTGAGAAAGCTAGTGCGTTGTATGGTCTAATTCCAACAAGGCCAGCAATTTCAAACTGACGAAGCATAAAACCAATAAGGCCAAATACTCCATGTAATGCGACGAAGTTCCAAAGGCCTCCAAGTTGTAGCCATCTTACGAAACTACCTTGGGCTTCAGGACCCCATAAAAATAGAAGACTGTGTCCCATGGCATCACCAGGGGTGCTTACAGCTGCTGTTAAAAAGTTACAACCTTCAAGGTATGAGCTTGCAACTCCGTGTGTGTACCAAGAGGTAACAAATGTTGTTCCGACAAACCAACCACCTATAGCAAGATATGCACAAGGAAGTAGAAGTAGTCCGGACCAACCAATAAATACAAAGCGGTCACGCTTCAACCAATCATCGAGGACATCAAACCATCCTCTTTGCGGGGCGCTACCAACTGCGATCGTCATGAGAAATCGTTTTAGCTTCGGGATACGCAGTGACTGTAACAAAGATTGAGAGTAATGTGGGGAAATATTTGTATATCTGAAATGCCTTGTAAAGCTTTCCTGACTTTTTTATTAAAAATTAGGTAAGAATACTCCCTTAGTTTGTTAAATTATCTTAACTAGGCTCTAAAAAAAGATAAAAATGAATTCAGACCTCACGTCTTTCGATAAAATCGAACAAAAAATTGGTGGATCAAGAAAAATTTCAAATTATATTATTGGAGGTATGTTAACAATAGGAGGTATTGGTTTTCTTTTGGCCTCTATATCTAGCTACACAGGAAGGGATTTATTACCTTTAGGAAATCCTTCAACTTTATTGTTTATCCCTCAAGGAATAATAATGGGAGCGTATGGAGTAATAGCCAATTTATTAAATTTTTACTTATGGTATTTGGTTTACATAAACTTTGGTTCAGGAAGCAATTATTTTGACAAATCATCAAAATCTGTAGAAATAAAAAGAAAAGGATTATTCAAAGATATTGAAGTTAAATTGAATTTTGATGAAATTAAATCTGTTAAGTTGGATATAAGTGAGGGATTTAATCCTAGAAGAAGAATCGCTTTAGTACTAAAAGGTAGAAAAAAACCTCTACCTTTAAGCGGGGCAGGTGAACTTAAACCACTGCTTCAAGTTGAAGAAGAAGGAGCTCGTCTGGCTAAATTTTTGGATGTTAATTTGGAGGGCCTAAAATAAAAAAAAAATATTTTTTAAAAATATTATCTTTTATACAGGTTTTGTTTTTGGTGCAAGCTTGTGATTATAAAAATAAGATTGATTCTAATTATTATTGCCAAAAACTGAAATTTAGTTGTATTAAGAGTAATAAAGTAGTTTATTTTAAAACTACAAAAGGTGATTTTGAGGTTAAATTATTTGGTAAAGATAGCCCAGTTACAGTATCAAACTTTCTTAAAAACATAGACAATAATATTTACGTAAATCAAAAATTTTATAAAATAATAAATTATCCCCAAATAAGGTTTATACATGGTGGTGTTAATCCAGAAAATAAACTTTATATTGAACGAAAACAAAACCTGAATAAGACAAGTTCATCAATACCTTTAGAAATAAAATTCAAAGAAGAAATTAAACCTAGATATAACTATCAAGTAAAAAATCCTCATGAAACTGAAAATTTAGTTAATACTTTTGAGATTGGTTCAATCGCTATGGTTAAGAGGGGTAAGAATAAGTCTTCATCTACTGAATTTTTTTTTGTAACTAGTAAGATTCCAGAACTAGATGGAAGATATTCGATTTTTGGAAAGATTATTAAAGGATTAGATATACTCAAAAAAATCAATAAGGAAGACTACATCAAGTCAGTCCAGATAAATAATTAAATTTCTAGCGAATATTTGTTAATTTTCAACATTTCTGTATTAACTCCTGAAGAGCGTTTAAGTGCAACCTTACCAGTTCTTGCAATTTCAAGGATGCCGTATGGCTCGAGTAATTTCTCTAAAGCAACTAACTTCCCAGGATCCCCAACCACCTCGAGAGTTAAGGCCATATCTGATACATCAACAACTTTTGCACGGAAAATTTGTACTATATCAAGGATATTACTCCTGGTATCTTCTTTCGATGAAACTTTTAGTAACATTAATTCCCTCTCAACAGCTGCGAGATTAGTAAAATCTACAACTCCAAGAACATTAAATAACTTATTAAGTTGCTTAGTCATTTGTTGAAGAGTTTCATCGTCACCTTCTACTACCATTGTTAACCTTGAAATCCCTTTAGATTCTGCAGGTCCTACTGCGAGGCTATCTATGTTGAATCCCCTTCTAGCAAAGAGACCTGAGATTCTACTCAAGGCTCCAGATTCGTCTTCTACAAGAACTGATAATGTATGTTTCATATTTTAAGAGGTTTTTTAATCTCTAATCCATTCATAAGAGATTCTATTGAATACAGAAGGATCTTCATCATGGATACAATGCCCTGAATTGGATACTATTTTTAATTTTACCCATCTATGGAAATTTGCAATCTTTTTACCAACAAACAAAGGTATGAAATTATCTTTTTCTCCCCAAATCAATAAAAAAGGAACTTTTTTTGAGGCGCTAAGTTTTCTCAAAAGGTAAGAAGCTTGAAATTTTTCATCTCTTGAAGACATCCCAATACACATTGCTCTTAATGATCTAGCTGAAGTTCTCCTTAGAACTGGTTTCGTTATCAAATCTATTAATTCGCTATCAATACTATCTTTTTTGAAATAGGCAGAATTTAGTCCCAGTTTTATAACTCCCAATTTGGTTATTAAAAATAAAATAATCTCCAAAGGGAAAAACATAAAAAATATTCTTATGAATCTATCTTGAAATTTTTTAAATGATAATTTTTTTGTTATGGACTTTTTATTTTCTTGAATTTGATCTGGCAGAGGGGATGCAATAACTTTTGAAATTTGATCCTCTAATGAAACAGCACATGTTAAAGCAACTAGTGATCCAAGGGAATTGCCAATAAGAATTACTTTCCCAGAATTCTTTGGTCTTATCACCTGTGCAATAAAGTCTTTTACTTGATTAGACCAAATCTCATTATCTAGTTTTCCAATTTGTCTAATCCCAGGTTGATCTGAATCCCCAAATCCTATTAAATCTAAAGAATAAGAGGCACAATTCCTTTTCGCAAAATATCCTAAATTGTTTCTCCAATGTTTTCGACTAGCGCCAAATCCATGGAGAAAGATAATTGGAATTTCATTATCTTCGCCTGTAACACTCCAACAAACTTTAAAACCATTCCAATTCCAGTAATTAGGAAAGTTTATATTTTTTTTGAAATTATTATTCATATATTTGAAAATTTTCAAGATATTTGCATTATCTACTTTTTTAACAAATAAATGTATATTGAATGTAAATTATATTAATCATTAAATTTTACTATGGCTAAAGAAATTTTTAGTATTGCGGCAGTTTTTTGGATACTGATACCAATAGGATTGGTTGGCGGAGCTTTGTTATTAAAGTTTCAGGGAGATTGATTCTCACGAATTCATCACAATTTGAGTTATGGTCTAAAAGTTAAGTAAATCTTAAATATGAAGATTCTTTTAGTAGGAGCAACAGGGACACTTGGTAGACAAATAGCAAAGCAAGCTATAGAAAATGGACATGAAGTAAGATGCTTTGTCAGAAACCCAAGAAAAGCTTCCTTTCTACAAGAGTGGGGTTGTGAACTAACAAAAGGTAATTTATTAAGTTCTTCAGATATTGAATATGCATTACAAGATATTGAAGTAGTTATTGATGCAGCGACCAGCAGGCCAGATGATCCTAAAAGTATTTATGAAATAGATTGGGATGGAAAACTCAACTTATTTAATGCTTGTGAATCTACAAATGTAAAAAGGGTAATATTCCTTTCTATCCTCTTAACAGAAAAGTTTAGAAATGTCCCTTTGATGGATATTAAATTTTGCACTGAAAAACTTCTTGAGAAATCGGCTTTGGACTATACAATCTTCAAATGCGCAGCTTTTATGCAAGGAGTTATTGGTCAATTCGCCATCCCAATTTTGGATAGTCAAGCAGTATGGATGAGTGGGACACCAACTAAAATTGCTTATATGAATACTCAAGATATGGCGAAAGTTGTTGTAGCAGCAATAAATAATCCAAAAACTCACAGAACATCATTGCCATTAGTAGGTCCCAAAGCATGGGATTCAAATGAAGTTATATCTTTATGTGAAAAATTTAGTGAAAAAAAGGCGAAAATTTTTAGAGTTTCCCCTTTCATAATTAATTTCACTCAAAAAGTAGTTTCCTTTTTCCAAGATTCTCTTAATGTCGCTGAGCGATTGGCTTTTGCTGAAGTAACTAGTAGTGGTGAAACATTAGATGCTGACATGAGCAAAACTTACGAAATATTGGAACTTAAAAAAGAAGATATGACCTCACTAGAGAGTTATATCAAGGATTACTACCAACAAATACTTAAAAGATTAAGGGAGATGGAAGCAGATCTTAATATTGAAGAAAAAAAGAGATTACCTTTTTAATATTGCAATTTTAGACTTACATAGTATATTTGTACTATGTTAATATTTTTGATTATGTCTGTTTCTAAGTCTAAAAATCTTGAACGAAAACTAGATAATTTTGCAAAAGAAGCAAAAAATGAATTGAATAATGTTTGCGGATCTTCATTATGGGAAAGCCTTGGGTTTGTTTTTTTTGATCAATTAGAAGATTCTGAAAAAATTGCGAAAGCAAATTTTTACTATGGTCAACTTCAAATAATTAATGAAATTAAATTTTCAATTTGAATTGAATTTCATATTTTTACGGATCAAATTTTTTTTTAAATCAATTTTGGCCAATCTTTTTCTGATAAGATGTACTTAGTAAAAGATTAATTAATGATTGAAACTTCAGGTGTAATAGAAAAAGAGCAGGGTAATGGATTTTATTTGGTTACCTTAGAACAACCTGAAGGACATCAATGTTTATGTAGAGCTGCAGGTAAATTGACTAAATTTAGAATTAAATTATTAGCTGGAGATAAAGTGTTAGTTGAGATAAGTCCTTATGATCTTTCTAGAGGGAGGATAACTTATCGAGAGAGGAATGCAGGTGGTGCTAGACCTACTACTAATAAAAATAATCCCAAGAGAAATAATAAATAAAAAGTTACTTTAGATAATATTTTTTATCGCTTCTTTAAACTCACTTCTTTGTTTAACACCTTGCCATTGTTTTTTTAATAATTTTTCTTTAAAAAGTTGAACTGTTGGTGTGCCGTTAATACCAGCTTGTTTTGCAATATCTTGATCTTTATCAATATCTATTTCAACGCCAAGAACTGCACCATCAAGTTCTTTAATTACTCTTTTTAACTGAGGTTTCAAAACATGACATGGGCCACAGCTTGGGGAACTAAAAATTACTAAGATAGGTTTTTTGCTCTCGTGATAAAGTTTCCTCAATGCATAACTGCCTTTTTGCCATTCAGAATTTGAATCGAAAGTATCTTCATTAACTTCTTCTTCATTAAAATCTAATGAATTAAGTTTTTTTTCTGGTTCGGGTGTTTCTCTGACTATAGTTTTTGCTAAGTTTTTCTCTGCTAACCACCTTTCTGTAGCTAATGCTGCCATGCATCCAGTTCCTGCAGCGGTAACTCCTTGTCTCCACTCAGAATCAACAACATCACCTGCCGCAAAAATGCCTTCAACAGATGTTTCTGGCCTTCCTGATTTGCAAGCAATATATCCTTTGTTATCTAAATCAATTTTATTGCCTAAGAAATTAGTATTTGGGGTGTGCCCTATTGCATAAAAAAGACCTTTTATATTGATCTCCCCTTTACCTTCTTGAGAATGAATAGTTTCTATTTTCTCAAGCCATTCAGACCCATTAGCTTTATCAACTTTTGTATTCCAATGGATTTCTATCTTTGGATTAGCTTTTACTCTATCTACCATTGCTGCGCTAGCTCTTAATTTCTCTGATCTAACAATCAAATGCACTTTGCTTCCATACTTTGTGAGATATGCTGCTTCTTCACATGCAGAGTCTCCTCCTCCTATAACAGCTAGTTCTTCATCTCTAAATTGTGGAGTTGCCCCATCACAAATTGCACAAGCACTTATTCCCTTACTCCAGAATTTATCTTCATTTATTACGCCTAATCTATTTGCACTTGCTCCAGTCGCAATAATAATTGAGTTTGCTTTTATAGTCCCTTCTAAAGTTTTTAATTCAAATGGATGTAAATCAGTATTAATTGAGACAACATCACTTTCATATAGATTTGTCCCCCATCTTTCTGCTTGGGCCTTCATTAGGTCCATCAATTCAGGACCTAATACTCCATCGGGGAAACCTGGATAATTTTCAACAAATGTTGTGGTCATTAATTGTCCACCAGGAATACCACCTGAATTAAATCCGGTTACAAGCAAAGGTTGTAGATTTGCTCGTGCTGCATATATCGCAGCTGTAAAACCCGCAGGCCCGGAACCTATAATTACAACATTTTCTACGTTTGAAGTCTTCTCGTTATTTTCCATTTATTTACAAGTATCATTATTAATAATAATAAATAAGACGGAATAATGAAGATCGGATTTTACACGATGAATTTATTATTTAGTCGTTTACTTTTTGGTCTAATAATTCTTTTAATTCCTTTGGGAAGTTTAAAACAGAATCTCTTAAATTTTCATTCTTTTCTCCTATATGTAGTATCCACTCTCTAAATTCTTCTGCGATTGCATAACTATCTTCATATTTTTCTAAAGTATCCATTACAGAAATCCTATTGGTAGCCCAACAGGTTGCAATATCGATCCTTTTTCTAATGAAATTTTCCATTGAAACTTAAGGTGTTCTATATAGGTAAACACATCAAAGAACATATCAAATGTCTAATAAGTTACAACTTTGTACTTTCAAACAGTAATTTAATATTTAATTTATATTTGAGCGGATTTTTGCGCCAACTATGAAGAAAATATAAAGAATTGAGGTTAAACTGCTTCGCTGTGATTTGCAAGTAGCCTTTCGACTTCCTCAAAACCCTCTTTAGCTGAATTTATTGCAAGTTCCTCGCTAACTTTTTCTTCTGATACTAATTTTGCAGATATTTTCTTCAAAAGAGTTTCTTTCTTTTCTCTTAGCGTAGTAACAATTTCTTCTTCAATAATAGATTTTATTGCTTTAGAAATTATTTTTTTGTCATTTGCTTCTTCAAATGTACCCTGGACTAATTCTTGAATAAATAATCGATGCACCTCACTACTTCTTAAGAAGCTTTCTGTGGCATTGATAATTCCTTCAACTAGAGCCTCATCAGGTTCAGAATCATTTTCTGCAAGCTTGAATTCCCAATCTAAATGTCTTCTTTGCCAACCTGCCGAGTGAAGACTGGGCATGACTGTCTGCGAATAAGTATCAACTGACATTTCATAAATTCGCTCTGCTAATTTCTCGCACCAGTCTTTACCATGCTTTTCTAGATTTTTCTGCATAGCTTGTCTGGGAACAGCATGACCACCATGATGACTGTGACATACTCCATCAGGACATTCGATTGCTTTTATACTCATTGGATTATTTAGTACCTATATATTCTAGATAGCTATTTTTTATAGAAAAGAAAATATATTTTTAACAAAAATCCAAGACTTTTGACTTTCTTCAATTTATATTTAGTATGTTAAAAAAATCAATAAATTGACAAAGATACTTATTCCTTCCGAAAAAAGCTCTGGTGAAAGGAGAGTTTCAGCTACACCAGAAGCGGTAAAGAAATTAAAAGGCCTTGGATGTGATGTTTATATTGAAAGTTCAGCTGGAAAATTATCAGGATTTAGTGACTTATCATATGAAGAATCGGGCGGAATAATAATAAATAACTTAGATCATAAAATTTGGGGTGAAGCGGACTTAATATTTTGTGTTCAAACTCCATCTGAGGAGAATTTAACTAAATTAAAGGAAGGCGCTGTTCTTCTTGGTCTTCTGAACCCATACGGTAATAAGCAGCTTCTCAGGATTATTGATAGTAATAAGATTTCAGCTTTATCACTAGAGTTGCTTCCGAGGATTAGTAGAGCTCAATCTTCTGATGTCCTTTCTTCTCAGGCCAATATCGCCGGATACAAAGCAGTTCTTTTAGCTGCAAGTGAGTTAGATAGATATTTCCCAATGCTTATGACTGCAGCAGGAACTGTTCAACCTGCCAAAGTAGTGGTTCTTGGAGGAGGCGTTGCAGGATTGCAGGCAGTCGCTACAGCAAAAAGACTTGGAGCAATAGTATTTGTATCCGATATAAGACCTGCTGTTAAAGAACAAGTAGAGTCTCTTGGAGCAAGGTTTATAGAACTTCCTGAAGTTGACGAAAAACCAGGAGAGGCAGGAGGTTATGCAAAAGCTGTAACTCCTGAATTTCTTTCAAAACAGAAGGCTACTTTAACTAAATATTTATCTGAAGCTGATGTTGCTATATGTACCGCGCAAGTTTTAGGTAAAAAGGCTCCTGTTTTAATAGACTCTCCGATGATCGAAAAAATGCGGCCTGGTGCAGTAGTGATTGATTTGGCAGTTTCTCAGGGAGGTAATTGTGAAGGAACAAAATCAAATGAAACTATTATCAAAGATGGGGTAAAACTTATAGGAGCGGGAGAATTACCCTCATCAGTTCCTTATGATGCAAGTTCACTTTATGCTAAGAACTTAACATCTTTGATTACGCCTTTTATAAAAGATGGTGTAATTAAATTAGATAAAGAGGATGAACTCATTTCTGGATGTTTATTAAGCGATGAAGGAGTTGTTCTTCAAAATAAAGTTTTTGAAAATTGAGGTTTTAAAATTATGTCTTTTGTAAGTCTTCTTTGGGTTCTTTTACTTGGCAGTTTATTGGGTCTCGAGTTAATTGGAAAAGTTCCTCCTACTCTTCACACACCTCTAATGAGCGGAGCAAATGCAATTTCAGGAATAACAATGCTGGCAGCATTAACTTTAATTGTAAAAGCAGAAGGTAACGTACCTCTTTTAATAATTGGTTCAGTTTCTCTTGGATTTGCTCTTTTCAACGTCGTAGGCGGTTTCTTTGTAACTGATCGAATGCTCGCGATGTTTAGTCGTAAACCATCAAATAAGAAGTAATTTTTAACATGAATCTACCTGTAATTATTAAATTCGTTATTGACCTTCTAGCTGTACTTTTACTGGCTTTGGGAATTAAAGGATTGTCAAAAGTAAAATCAGCAAGGGATGCCAATAGATTAGCTGCATTTGCAATGTCGTTATCAGTAATAGGATTACTTTCTTATTATTTGGGTTCTTCTGGAATTTCTATTCAGTCTTGGGTTTGGATAATAATTGGATCGATCATAGGTAGTTTGTTCGGAGCAATACTTGCAAAAAAAGTACCTATGACCTCCATGCCTGAGACAGTGGCGTTGTTCAATGGTTGTGGAGGAATGTCATCACTTTTAGTGGCCTTAGGAGTGGCTATTTTTCCTATATCTGGTGGCCAAGAAAATCTTGATTTTTTTAAGTCACTGATTAACGAAGTTTCAATCTCTGTTTCTATATTTGTTGGTGCCATAACTTTCACAGGTTCAATTGTGGCAATGGCAAAGTTACAGGGTTGGCTGTCAACTCCAGGATGGACTCAGAGCAAAGTTAGACATTTTGTAAATATTGTTTTTGCAGTTGCTTCCTTGATAGCCTTTTTTGATTTGATAAACGGTAATACAAGTTCTATTTGGCTTTTAGTTATAGTTTCTTCTTTATTAGGTATAGGAGTTACTTTACCAATTGGTGGAGCTGATATGCCAGTTGTTATATCTTTATTAAATAGCTATTCAGGGATTGCAGCAGCAGCAGCAGGTTTCGTTGTAGATAGTCAGCTTTTGATAGTAGCAGGCGCAATGGTTGGAGCTGCAGGTCTAATACTTACTCAAGTAATGTGCAAAGGTATGAATAGATCATTGGTATCAGTTCTTTTTGGAGGATCTTTATCTGCGCAAAGTACAGCCTCTTCTGGTTCAGGAGAATATACAAATATAACTTCTTGCAGCGTTGAAGAATGTGCATTGACTTTAGAGGCAGCTAACAAGGTAATAATTGTTCCTGGTTATGGTTTAGCAGTAGCTCAAGCCCAACATACTTTAAGGGAAGTTACAAAAAAACTTGAGCAAAATGGTATTGAAGTTGTTTATGCAATACATCCTGTAGCAGGGAGGATGCCTGGACATATGAATGTACTTTTAGCAGAAGCAGATGTTCCTTATGAACAACTTAAAGAGATGGACGTTGTAAATCCTGATTTTCCAGCAACGGATGTTGTTTTAGTTTTAGGAGCAAATGATGTGGTTAATCCTCAGGCTAAAAATGATAGCTCTTCTCCTTTATATGGTATGCCAGTTCTTGATGTGCAGGAAGCAAGAACGGTATTTGTAATTAAACGAGGCATGAGTGCAGGCTACTCCGGAATAAAAAATGATTTATTTGATCTTCCAAATACCTCTATGGTCTTTGGTGATGCAAAAAAGGTACTGAATGATTTGATTGGAGAATTAAAGGATCTTGGAGTTGGGGAGAAATAATAGTATATCTTCTAGCTTTTCAGATTACTTAAAAAATAAGCCATTTCGAGAAGTCTTACCTTGGATAGGTGGTGACTTACAAACTTTGAGAGATACTTTTGTTATTGATTTTGGTAAATCAAAAAAAAATAAAAAAATATTCTTTCCGATTCATAAAATTCTTTCTAAAAAATTTGAATGTGATTATCTTCTAGGGTTTTTAGAATTACCTGAAAACTTAAACTCTCTTAGAGGTTTTGTAATCGTTACACATGGTTTAGGGGGCTCAACTAAACGGTTTGGTTTAAGAAGAATTTCTAGGAAATTAGTAAATAATGGTTTTGGAGTTCTTAAATTAAATCTAAGAGGATCTGGATCTGCGAGATATTTAGCTAAAGGAAATTATTGTGCTAGATGCTCCAGTGATGTTATTTCAGCAATTAATCATTTTAAAAAATTCATTAATTTAGAGTTTAAAGATCTGATTAAGATGAATAATCTTCCAATTTATGGAGTTGGATTATCTTTAGGCGGAACAATTCTTTTAAATTCCTGCTTAGATTACGATGAAAACAAAGGAGAAAAACTTTTAGATGGCCTAGCCTGTGTGAGTAGCCCTTTAGATTTATCATCATGCAGTCTCTGTATTGAAAAATCTAGAAATTATATATACCAAAAATGGTTACTTAACCGCTTAAAAAATCAGTTATGGGAGGGATATAATGATGAAGGCAAAATTCTTAATAATGAGAAATTAAGAAAAAAAATTAGAAGTTTAAAAAGTATAAGGGAATTTGATCAGAAATTTACAGCTCCTAGTTGGGGATTTAATTCTTTAGAAGATTATTATGTTAAAGCTTCTCCAATATTTAGAATCCAAAACTCAATAAAAAAATTACCTCAAATGCTTTTTATTCATGCCAAAGATGATCCTTGGGTTCCATATAATGCAACTTTGAATTTAAGAGGAAAATTTATTGATAAATTTACTATTTTTATAACTGAAAAAGGAGGTCATAATGGTTTTCATTCGATTAATGGCTGCTGGTCAGACGAAGTTGTAAAGAACTGGTTTATTAGTATCTAGGACTATTTAAAAATGGTGTTTTTTTAAAAATCCATTTTTCTATTGGCTTACCGTTAATAATATGTGAGGTAAAAATTTCTGAAATTTTTTCTGGAGAAACTTTCTCATACCAAATACCATCAGGCCAAACAAGAAGAATTGGGCCGTTCTTACATATTCTTAAACAGTCAGCTTTTGATCTTAATATATGAACGTTTTTTGTACAGGGATCATTCTCAAATTTTTTTAAAGTCTTTTTCAGATATTCCCATGTTTTTTGACCTTCATTTCCTTTAAAGCATTTCTGTTTTGTGGGTGTTGCGCATAGCAGAAGGTGTTTATTTACCCATTTTGTCATTTTTAAATCCCTCTGCCATACTCCCATTAAGCTAATTCTAGGGCATGATACAATCACCCGTTAAAACTTCTTTTTCAAAGGGTAAAGCAACTAGTATTGCTGTTAAATTATGAGCTGAATTAAATATTTCCTGTATTAGTTCTATACAGAAACTGATAATAATTAGACATTTTCTGAGATTTTTCTTTGAAATTACTTGTCTTTATTTATTTTTTTTTATAAAAATGTAGTTATCGGCACAATTTTTGAACTTTAATATTTTGGGATCATATAAAGTAAAAACCTTACATAAGGAAAAATCATTTTCTTTTTCAAGAATCGGACCTGATATTTACGGCTCCACTCATCCTCAGAATTTATTATCTGAAATCAAGGAAAGAGCTGAATTTTTATATCAGTTATTGGACAGGCATGTAATTTCTATAGACCCCTTTAGTAATGATTGTCTCCTACAACTTTTTAGGCTGGCGGCAAAATTTGAAAGTAATCCAAACAGATATATTTCCCATAACAGTCCCCTCAAGGGAAAGATACTCATAAATGCCTTTTATGAACCAAGCACCAGAACAAGATTATCGTTTGACAGCGCATGGCACAGGCTGGGTGGCGATTCAATAAATATCACCGATAAAAGTTCCACTGGAATTGCCAAGGGAGAAACCCATCTGGATATTGCTCATATGTTTAATAATTACGGTGACTGCATTGTCCTCAGAGAAAGTGACAATAAGGCGATTTTTGAAATGACAAAATCATTGAGAATTCCAATAATCAATGCCGGTAATGGAATCGATGAACATCCCACTCAGGCGATGTCTGATCTTTATACGATTTTTAAATGGAGACCGCATCTGGTTAACAAATCAATTGATGATAGTGAAAAAATAACCATTGGTATCATCGGAGTTCCATCACGTATGAGAACGGTCAGATCTCTTCTGAAATTATTCTGCAAGTTTTCATATTTCATAAAAAAAATTATTGTCATTTACGATGACAAATCCATCGATCAGAACGATCTATTTGATGAAGGTCAGCTGGAACAACTTATTGAATCTGGTCTAAAGATTCAGCTGGAGACGGATATGCAAAAAGTATTACCTTCCTTGGACGTTACCTATATAAATGCAATTGCATGGGTGGGAGAAAATTATGAGGTTCATGGAAGTGCATTTAGATTGCACAGTGAGTTGCCATTTAAAAAAGATTCAATAATATTGCATCCACTTGCGCGTGGCCCTGAATTGTCAACATCACTGGATCAGACCTCAAAAAATTGGTATTTTGCTCAGTCAAGAGGCGCAGTATTTGTAAGAATGGCATTACTTACCTGTCTGATGGATAGAACAACAAGAGTAATGGATGTCATTTAACTAGATGTGTGGAATAGGGGGGGTTTTTAATAAATCAAAAGATAAATCTGTTGAACCTCAGATTCTTGTAAATATGGCTGCTATTCAAAGCCATCGTGGACCGGACGGTTTTGGGTATAAATTATCAGATGATGCTTCTGTAGGATTCTGTCATGCGCGACTATCAATAATAGATTTAAATGAAAATCGAGCTAGACAGCCTTTTATTGGAGGTGACAAAAATCATATTTTGATGGCACATAACGGTGAATTTTATGACTTTCAAAGAATCAGGGCTGATCTTGTTGCTCAGGGCGTAAACTTTTCTTCAAAAAGTGATTCGGAAATATTGCTTAGACTTTATGAGAAATATGGCATTGATGAGTCATTATCTTATCTGAGAGGAGAATTTGCCTTTTCATTGTTTGATGCAGAAAAGGATTGTCTTTATCTTGTAAGAGATCGATTTGGGATTAAACCTCAATACTGGATTGAGACCGATGATTCTATAATATTTGGCTCTGAATTAAAAGTATTATTTGCCCATCCATCAGTTGAAAGAAAATTTACGGGAGAAGGACTGGTTCATCAGTTGATGCAGGTTATGGTCCCTGGCTCTACAGCATTTGCAGGTGTTAAACAAGTTAAGCCTGGATATATTCTTAAGGTCAAAAGATTAAATAATCAATTTCAGATAACAGAGGAAAAGTTCTGGGATATAAATTTCCCAAAGAAAAACAATTATGAAAGAGAAAAAAGTGAAGAATATTTTATTGAAAATATTAGAAAAGAATTGTTGAGAGCTGTCGAATTAAGAATGGTTGCTGATGTTCCGGTCGGCTGTTATTTATCCGGTGGAATTGATAGTTGCTCAATTTTGGGATTGGCTTCTGCAATAAGTCAAAAATCAGTAAAGGCATTCACGATTGGTTTCAGTGATGAAAGATATGATGAAACTTCGATAGCAAAAGAGATGGCTGTCGCCACAAATGCAGATCATGAGATTTTAAAAATAAATGGGGATGATCTGTATGGGAATTTTGAAAAGGTTCTATGGTTTACTGAAAGATCTATTTATAACACCCTTGCAATTGCAAAATACCTTATGAGTAAAAGAGTGAATGAGCTCGATTATAAGGTCGTTATGACAGGAGAGGGTTCAGATGAATTGTTTGGTGGCTATCCCGCTTTTAGAAAAGATATGTATACCTATGGGGTAGGAATTTCTAATGCAGAATCTAGGAATCTTAAAGAAAATCTAGAAAATTCAAATGATATTTTTAAAGGCGCGATGCTAGCTAATGAAGAGATAAGTAATCAATCTTTCAAGGAATTTTTAGGATTTACGCCAAGTTGCCTTCAACCTTGGCTTGCATGTGAAACTTATGCCAAAAGTCTAGTCTCAAGTAAATATAAAGAGTTAACGGAAGATTATGATCCTGGAGCGGCAATTTTTGGAGAACTTGATCTTGAACAGTTAGAGGATAGATACGCAATTGATCAGGCTCAGTACGTTTGGATGAAGACTATGCTTGAGGGCCAAATTCTCACATGGGGAGGAGATAGAGTGGATATGTCAAATTCAATGGAAGCCAGACCTGCATTTTTAGATCATTACCTAGCTGAAGCTGCTGTTGCTGTTCCCCCTGAATTAAGGATTAAAGACAATGTCGAGAAGTATGTTTTAAGAGAAGCCATGTCAGGATTACTGCCTGAATCATTATATAAACGTGAAAAATTTCCTTTTATGGCTCCCCCTTCTCATGCAGATAAAGATAATTTAAGTTCTATGCAGGAAATTGTGGGTGAGTTTTTAAGTCCAGAGAGGATAAGAGAATTTGGAATCTTGGATGAAACAGAAGTAAATAATTTGCTGAATAAATTTTTTAGTTCAGAGCTTGATGCCTCAGAAAAAGTACAATTGGATGCAATAATCAATCATCTTTTAAGCGTTCAGATCTTATATAAGATTTTTATAATTGAGGATATCCCAGATAAGGCTCAAAAGATGGCTGATAATTTAGGTTGGAAAGTTTGAATTCGTTCCTTAAATTAATTTCTGAAAAGGTGTAAACCAATACAGGTTTTATTTGAAAAATAAGAGACCTTAAGTAGGTTTAAGTAATAGAAGTATGAGCTATAGCGCTGGGTTAAATATCCTAGAGCCACAGGTAATAAATAGGGAGAGAATCCAAGAATTGATAAATTCTTTTTCTTCAATCGGAGCTTCTGAGAATGGTTCTGTTTCAAGAAGAGGGTTTTCTGATGAAGATATATATGCAAGAAATTTTTTTATGAAAACCCTTGAGGACTTAGGTTTAAAAATAAGGATAGATACTGCAGGAAATATTATTGCAAGATTAGATGGTCATGATAATAATTTACCTCCTATTGTTACTGGATCTCATCTCGACACTGTTCCAAAGGGAGGTAAGTACGACGGAACTTTAGGAGTAATTGCAGGAATCGAAATTGCTTTTTTCCTTCAGGAAAATGACATTAAATTAAATAGACCATTTGAAATAATTGTCTTTGCTGATGAAGAATCGACAATGATTGGTTGTAAAGGCTTTACAGGTAATTTATCTGTAAACGAAGAAGATTTTATTACTAGTAATTCTTGTTCAATAATTGATAATCTTTCTCTGATTGGTGGAAATTGGCTTGAGATTAGAAGTGCGGCAAGAAGTAAAAAAGATATATTCGCTTTTCTTGAATTACATGTTGAACAGGGAAAGGTTCTAGAAGATGGTGGTTTGGATATCGGAATTGTTAATGGAATAGTAGGTCAAAAAAGAATAACCGTTAAGGTTACAGGCCAGGCAAATCATGCAGGAACTACACCGATGTCAAATAGAAATGATGCACTTTTGGCCGCCTCTAAAATTATTGTTGGCATTGAACAGATTGCTAAAACTACTTCTGAAAGTGCAGTCGCAACAGTTGGTAAATTGAAATTACATCCAAATGCGGCAAATGTTATTCCAGGAGAGGCAGTATTCACTATAGATATGAGAGATTTGGATGAAGATGTAATTGGGAAAATGAGTTTAAGAATTGAGAATCTATGCTCAGAAATTCAAGAAGTTACTGGATGCGTAGTACAGATAGAAGCTCAATTTGAAGTGATTCCCACTAAGTCATGCCCTAAATTAGTGAGCTCTTCATTTCATGAATCTGAAAAGTTGGGATTTAAAACTGGAATCTTACCAAGCAAAGCAAGTCATGACTCACAAGAAATAGGAAGGATTTGTCCTATGGTTATGATCTTTGTCCCAAGCAGGAATGGTCTGAGTCATTCCTATAAGGAATATACTTCTCTTGATCAATGTGCTAATGGTATTGAGGTTTTATTAAATACAATATTTTCTATTGATAAGAATTTTTTAGACAAGCCTCTAATGATATAAATGACATTTTCAATTATTGGTTTTGATCCTTTAAAAAATAGATTTGGTGTTGCAGTTTCTTCTTGTCATATAGCTGTTGGCTCAACAGTTTCATTCGTTAGATCACAGGTTGGTGCTGTTGCAACTCAAGGGCAAACTAATCCTTATTTAGGGTTAAGAAGTCTTGAGTCACTCCAATGCTGCTCTGATTCAAAAATTGTTTTGGAAGATTTAATTAAAGAAGATTTTGGCAGGAATAAAAGACAGGTTCACTTAATTGATAAGTATGGGAGAAGCGCATGCTGGACAGGTCAAGAATGTTTTCAGATAAGCGGACATATAAGTGGAGAAAACTTTTCTGTTGCTGGCAATTTTCTAGAGAATATTGAAGTTCTTGAGGTGATGGCTGATGTTTTTAAACAAAGTGATCCAAATATTAAATTAGGGAAAAGACTAATTGATGCTCTTAATGCAGGAGAAAATATAGGTGGAGATAGACGAAGCCCCCGTTCAACCTCAAGCGCCCTAAAGGTAAGCGGAGAACTAGGCTTTCCCCTTTTAGACCTTAGAGTTGATTATCATGATTCTTCTGTAGATGAACTAATTAGAATTTATAGACATAGTCAAAGTGAATGGGCCCAGGAATGGAGAGATTCAATGAATGACTTGCCTGAAATGAACATGAAACGAGAATTCAGAGTGGCATAAAGTTTAAAGATAAAAACTTTGCTTATAAGTTCAACATCCAATAGTCGTAAGAAATGGTTAGTTAGGTGACTTTTAATATTCACTTTTATCCAATACTTACGTATTTTTTTCCTTTTTTAATTTCTTGCTCAACAAAAAGTCTGGCCCAATTGTCGACTTCAAGAATATCCTCCAATTCGGGACTCAAATTCAAATTCTCCATATGTGATTCACAAGCTTTACTTATAAATGTTGGAATTTCTTGAAAAGAAATTTTTTCTTTAAGGAATTGTTCAACAGCCATTTCATTAGCAGCATTTAAGACTGCAGGCATAGTCCCAGAAGATTTTCCTGCGGCGTAGGCTAGTCCCATGCATGGATATTTAAACTCGTCTGGCTCTTTAAAAGTTAATTTTCCAATTTCACTTAGGTTTAATCTTTTCCAATTTGTTTTAAATCTTTCAGGCCAACTCATCGCATATAAAATAGGTAGTTTCATATCTGGCCAACCTAATTGAGCTAATACTGAAGAATCTTCCATCTCAATCATTGAATGAATAATACTTTGAGGGTGGATAACTATTTCGATATTTTCGTAAGAGGTACCAAATAAATAATGAGCTTCTATAACTTCTAATCCTTTATTCATAAGAGTTGCAGAATCTACAGTTATTTTTTTTCCCATATCCCAATTAGGATGTGAAGTTGCATCTTCCACTGTGACATGCTTTAAATCCTCAACGGCCCAATCTCTGAAAGCACCACCAGAAGCTGTTAAATGTATTGCTTTTAAACCTTTAGGTATCTCTCCTGTTGAAAAATCTGCATTTTCATAATTGGGTAATCCTTGTAAACATTGAAAGATAGCAGAGTGTTCTGAATCTGCAGGTAAAAGCCTACTATTATTTTTCTTTAATGCAGGAATAACAATTGGCCCTGCCGCGATTAAAGTTTCTTTGTTAGCAAGTGCAATATTTTTCCCCGCATTAATTGCTGACATTGTTGGAATTAAGCCAGCACAGCCTACTATCCCTGTAACCACAGTATCTGCCTTATCCCATGCTGCAACTGCGTTAATCCCCTCCTTCCCACTCAAAACCAAGGGAGGACTATCCAAATCTAAGTTATTAATATTATCTTTTAAATCTTCTATAAGATTTTCATCCTCAATCGCGACTACTTCTGGTTTATGTGTTTTAACTTGTTCGGTTAATAAATTAATATTTCTTCCTGCCGAAAGAGCTACGGCTTTAAACTTATAAGGCTGCTCACTAGCTATTTCGAGAGTTTGAGTCCCAATTGAACCTGTAGAACCGAGCACAGTAATGTATTTCAATTTTCTCTGATATTTCTAATATCTTCCCATTTAAAGGTGTATTTAAAAAACAAAAATTTCAAATTTGTTTTTTTCTTAAAATTTAGACCCTTATCCATTTTGTTATTTCCTTTGATTGATCAATAAGTTCAATACCTTTTTCTTTTAACAAACTCCTGATTTCATCCGCCTTCGCATAATTCTTTTCCATTTTTGCTTTCAATCTTTCATTAATAAGTGATGATATTTCTTCCTCTTTTATTTTACTTTCTTTTACTAAAACCTCTTTTTTAAGACCAAGTACCTCAGTCAACTTTTCAAGAGTTTTAAAATTCTCAAGTAGAAACAATTTTTCATTTAGGTCTATTGTAAAACCTTCAACCCTTTGAAATTGGTTTAAAAAGTTTTTTAATGGTTTCGCTAAATCGTAAATAATTGCAATAGCACCTGCTGTATTAAGGTCATTTCCAAGAGCCTCAGAAAATTTAAGCTTTTTTTGAGATAATTCAAAACTTATTTTCTCTTTATATTCTTCTGCGAGAGATTCATTTTTATCAATAGATCTAAAATCACCTTTTGTAAGGTCCATAAAAGAAAGGGCTACATTAATATTTTTCCAAGCTTCTGAAGCACTCCTTAAAGCTTCTTCCGTAAAATCAAGTGGTTTTCTATAATTCACAGTCATAACAAAATATCGCAAAGTCATAGGGCTTATGCCTGACTTAATTAGCTCTCTGATAGTTTTAAAATTTTTAAGTGATTTACTCATCTTTTGTCCATTTACATTGACCATCCCATTGTGTAACCAATAGTTTGCTAGCTTTTTGCCATTGGCTGCTTCTGATTGAGCGATTTCATTCTCATGATGTGGAAAAATCAAATCAGAACCACCTAAATGGATATCAATAGTATCTCCTAATTCATCTTTAACCATTGCCGAACATTCAATGTGCCATCCTGGCCTACCTTTACCCCATGGCGAATCAAAAAATGGTTCATCATCTTTGGCTTTTTTCCATAGTGCAAAATCTTGCGGATTTAGTTTTTTACTATTTTCCTCATTAGCCATTCTTCCTTGCTGATTGATATTTTGTTCTTGTATATTTTGCTTACTAAGCTTTCCATAATTTTTATTTTTAAAAACAGAATAATAAACATCTCCATCCCTAGAGTATGCATAACCTTTGTCCTCAAGGATTGTAATGAAGGAGCAGATATTGCATATATGATTCGTTGCTCTTGGCATACTATCCGGACGCATTATCCCTAAAGAATCCATATCTTTATGAAATTCAATAATATTCTTTTCAGATACTTCCTTCATTGAACTGCTTTCTTCTTTCGCTCTTTTTAAGATCTTGTCATCAATATCTGTAAAATTTTGAACATACTTCACTTTGTAATCACTGTATATTAAAAATCTTCGCAATACATCCCAAGCTATATAACTTCTGGCATGACCAAGATGACATAAATCATAAACAGTTACTCCACAACAATAAATTTTTACTACATCATCAATAGGTTTAAAAACCTCAACCCTTTTGCTTAAAGTATTAAAAAGTTTGATCATCTTAAATTAAGTATTTCATAAGGTTTATTTTGTCTCCATCCAATTATCTCCAATACCAATATCAACTAAAAGAGGCACATTTAATTTTACACAATCTTCCATAGTCTTCTTCACTAATTTCGTAGTAAGTTCCAAAGAATCTGGTTCAACTTCAAACAATAATTCATCATGTACTTGTAAAAGCATTTTTGCGGGAACATTCATTTCTATAAATTTTTTATTTAGTTGAACCATTGCAATTTTGATAATGTCTGCACTTGAACCCTGAATTGGTGCATTAGCTGCAGCTCTCAATGACTGTGCCTCCATGCCTGCCCTTCTTGCAGATTGCAAGTCAATTGCATAAGGATCCTTCCCCATTAGTCTTCCAAGTCCATTTTTATCAAACTTAAATTCTCTCTTTCGACCAAAAATTGTTTTAACATAACCTTTTGATAGGGCAAGCCTTTCTTGGAGTTCAAGAAATTTGAAAATTTTTGAATATCTTTCTTTGTATTTTATTAGGAATTCTTTTGCTTCTGGAGTACTTACTCCTGTTGAACGTGCAAACTTTTTTATTCCCATACCATAGATAACTCCAAAATTTATTGTTTTTCCAACTCTCCTCTCATCAGAAGATATTTCTTCTTTCTCAAAAATTAATCTTGCAGTCAAAGAATGAATGTCATCATTTTTATGAAACGCATTTATTAGTATTTCTTCATCCGCTAAGTGAGCGAGTATTCTTAATTCAATCTGAGAATAATCAGCTGATAAAAGTTTCCAATTTTTTTCAGGCAAGAATGCTTTTCTGATTCTCCTACTAAATTCAGTCCTAACTGGGATATTTTGAAGATTAGGATTGCTACTACTTAGTCTCCCAGTTGCTGTAGCAGCTTGATTAAAGTTTGTATGAACTCTTCCTGTCTTTTTGTTAATAAGATTTGGAAGAGCATCAATATAGGTGCTAAGTAATTTGCTAAGAGTTCTGTGTTTTATTAAATGTTGGATTATTTCATGTTCGTCGACTAATCTTTCAAGAACTACTGCATCTGTACTCCATCCTGTTTTTGTTTTCCGTGATTTTTTCTTATCCAAATTTAATTTTTCAAACAAGATCTCACCAAGTTGTTTTGGTGAAGATAGATTAAAAGTCTCCTCTGCTAATTCATAAACTTTATTTTCAATATCTTCTAAGGTACTTTTTAGTTCTTTTGAGAGTTTATCCAAATAAGGGATGTCTATGGTTATGCCATTCATTTCCATTTGGGACAATACCGGCTCTAAAGGCAGCTCGATTTCTTTGAACAATTTGATTAATTCATCTTTTTCCTTTGAAAATCTTTCTTTGAAAATTTTTACAATCTTAAAAGTTAGAAAAACATCATAACCGCAGTAAATACTTGCTTCATCAATATCAACAAATGAAAAGTCTTTATTCTTCCCAACTGTTTCTTTAAATGAAGGGGGCTTAAATCCAAATAATCTAAAACTAATTTCACTTAACCCATGTTTCTCCTGATTATTAAGAAGGTAGTCTGCTAACAAAGTGTCAAAGGTTACGCCTTTAAGATCAATTCCATGATTAAAAAATATTTGCCTATCAAATTTAGAATTTTGGAGTGCCTTTTCTTTGTTTGGATCTTCTATCCAATTTCTTAGCTTTGAGAAAACATCTTCAATTAATAATTGATTTGAGGTCTCTTTTTTTGTTTGATGACCAAGAGGTATATAAAATAAATCATCATTTTCTTCTCCAAGACATAACCCTATCCCAACAAGTTCTGCATCGATTGGATTCAAATTATTGGTCTCTGTATCTAAAGAAACTATTTGATTGGTCTTGTCTAATCTTTGAATTAATTTATCAAGTAATTCGAAATCATTTACAACAATTACTTTGATTTTAGGGATTTTATTTTCACTATTTTCTAATTCATTATTACTTGAGACTTTTGGTGCCTTCTCCTCTTCTTTAGCTACATTATTTTTGGCAAAACCACCTTTGCTGAAAGTTGAATTAAAAATATCAATTTGTCTAAGTAGTGTAGATAATTCAAGTTTTTGCAGTGACTCTGAAAGTAGTTCTTGATTTATATTTTTTAATTCATAACCGTTACCTAAAATTAAAGGCACCTCAGTATTTATTTTTGCTAAATCCCTGGAAAGAAAAGCATTATGTTTATCGTTTCTGAGCTTTTCTATAACTGAACCTTTGATGAATCCTTTATATTTCTTATCGTTGTTCTGTTGAATCTTGTCCAAAGCCTGATAGATTCCATCAAGAGTGTCGTTCTCTTTTAGTAGATTTATTGCAGTTTTTGGACCTACCCCTTTAATACCCGGAATATTATCAGAACTATCACCAGTTAGGGCTTTAAGATCAACCACTCTTTCTGGCGCAACACCTAATTTTTCTTTTACTCCATTTTCATTCATAAGAGTTGGATTACCACTTTTCGCATATGGACCACCACCCATATAAAGTACATAAATATCTTTTTGATCATCTACTAATTGAAATAAGTCCCTATCTCCAGAAAGAATATTCACGCACCATCCTTTAGAAGAAGCATCATTTGCAATTGTGCCTAGGAGATCATCTGCTTCGTATCCTGGAGATTTAAAAATTGGTAAGTTAAGGCTTTCTTCTAAAATGATTTCTAGTTGTTCAATATCCTGAAAAAAAACATCTGGTGCTACATCTCTATTGGCCTTATAATTTGGATCTAATTCATGTCTGAAAGTTGGTTTTTCGGTATCAAACGTAATACAAACACCCTCAGGACTAATATTTTTGCAATTATCCAGAAGACTTTTTAGAAATCCATAAGTGACACTTGTTGGAAATCCCTCTTTGGTGGTTAAACCTCCATCAATCCCTTTGCTAAATGCATAGAAGCTTCTAAAAGCAAGTGAGTGGCCATCGACTAAAAGTAAAATTGGTTTTTTAGAGTTCTCAGATTTTAAACTCATTATCTCTTCTTAGCCCAAGGTGGAATATCAATAAAGATTTGCTCTCCAGGTTCTAATCCATCAATGACTGAAGTTTTATTGCCACTACTAATACCAATTTCAATTTTTTCAAATTTGGGAGAATTGTTTTTATCAACTTTCAAAATTCCTTTTTCACCATTTTCTGTGACAATAGAAACTGTTGGCACTAAGATTTTTTCTTCATTACCTTCGACTCTAAATTCAAGATCTGCAGTCATTCCAATTTTGATTTCTTCAGAAATATCTTTAAAATTTAAAGTTACTTCGAATGAGGTTACATTATTATCTTTTACAGCTCTTGTAGCTATTTTTTTAACTATGGCACTATATTTTTTTGAGGGATAAGCCTCTATTCTTACTGAGGCTTCTTGACCTATTTTTATTCTGCCAATGTCACTCTCAGGAACTTTCGCAACAATTTCTATGCCCTCTGATAGTTCAAAAATAAAGTTTTTGGTTTTAGGGTCTGAACTTAAGTTTGTACTTGGTGTGACATAAGATCCTATCTCAGCATATTTTGCAGTTATCTTTCCTCCATAAGGAGCTTTAATTATATAGAAACTTTTTTCAGCTTTTGCATCATTAAGTTTGGCGCTACTAATGTTGAAGTTATTTTTATAACTTTCATAGTCTTCTTTACTTACCGCACCTTCTTGATATAAATATTCCCTTCTTAAAAATTCAGATTTTTGTTTTTCTACATTTAGTTCAAGTTCTTCAATTTTATAGATAAAGTCTTCATCATCAAGAGAAGCTAAAACCTGATCTTTTTTTACAAGATCGCCCTCATCTACTTTGATTTCTTTTATTACGCCTTGCTTCCGAGGCCCAATATTGCTTGTCCTTATTGCTTTTACTTCACCACTAGTATTAATTGAATCTGAGAGGATACCTTTTTCCACTTGAACTACAAAATCAGAAATATCTTTTGACTTATTTTTCTTGAAGGAATTGGTTATAAAAACGAAAAATATAGCTAGAGAAAGCAATATAATTCCACTTCTTAGATTTATATTTTTTTTTATTAAATCAAACATTTCTTTTTAAAAGCAGAATTAGAGAATATTTAGGAACTAAATAAATAATCAAGACGATTATAATTAACTTATCCAAGATTGGTTAAGTAAATACTATATTACTAGAAGATGTTTCTTGATAATTTTTCCATAAGTTTTTTCAAATGTTAAAAGCAGGTATTATTGGATTACCAAATGTTGGAAAATCAACTCTATTTAATGCACTTGTAGAAAATGCTAAGGCCCAAGCGGCTAATTTCCCCTTTTGTACTATAGAACCTAATAAAGGCATAGTTTCAGTCCCAGATCAAAGGTTGCAAGAGTTAGGTAATTTAAGTTCTAGCCAAAATATTATCCCAACAAAAATTGAATTTGTAGATATCGCAGGACTAGTAAAAGGAGCTAGTAAAGGCGAAGGTTTGGGAAATAAATTTTTATCAAATATTAGGGAGGTTGATGCAATAGTTCATGTTGTAAGGTGCTTTGAAGATAGTGATGTAATTCATGTTTCTGGCAAGGTAGATCCCTTAGATGACATTGAGATAATTAATCTGGAATTGAATTTAGCTGATTTATCTCAACTCCAAAAAAGAAGAGAAAGAATTAAAAAACAGGTTAGAACTAGTAAAGAGGCAGCAAAAGAAGACACCTTACTAGAAAAAATTGAAGAAGAGCTACAGAAAGGACTTTCAGTTAGATCAATATCTTTGAGTGAAGAAGAAAATTTAATAATTAAGCAACTTGGCTTCCTTACTGCAAAACCAATTATTTACGCAACAAATTTGAATGAAAATGATTTAGCTGAAGGTAATGATTTCTCATCAAAAGTTCAGAGTTTTGCAAGCAATAAAAATACAGAATGTATAAAAATATCAGCGCAAGTCGAATCTGAATTAATAGAGTTAGAACCAGAAGATAAAAAAGACTACCTTATTGGTTTAGGAGTAAAAGAAGGGGGTTTAAGTTCCTTAATTAGATCAACATATAAATTATTGGGATTAAAAACTTATTTCACCACCGGAGAAAAGGAGACAAAAGCATGGACAATAAAAGATGGGATGACTGCGCCACAGGCAGCAGGAGTAATTCATACTGATTTTGAAAAAGGATTTATAAGAGCTCAGACTATTTCGTATCAAAATTTAATTGATTCAGGTTCAATTGCCAATGCAAAAACTAAAGGTCTTTTAAGAAGTGAAGGTAAGGAATATATTGTTAACGAAGGTGATGTAATGGAATTCTTATTTAATGTTTAGTAAGTCTCTTAAGGCTTACTATTTTGCTTTTTGAATTTAAATTCAAAAAATGAAATTAATAAAATTAAGATACATCCTAAGCAACTTCCTATTAACCCAAAAACAATGGTTGTAAAGCCATCATCGTAGCCATATTGTAATTGTGGTAAGTGAGGGGGTATTGGCATTATTTTTCAACAGAATTTTCAATATCTTCCAGTAAATGTTTAGTTGATCTACTAAAACCATTAGTTTTTAAATAGTTTTGAGCCTCTCTAAATTTTTCAGCTACCCTTTTTGCATAAGGAGTATTCATGGAATTTTGAGTCATGTTAAAAATGCGACTCATTTTATAATCTGATTTAGGTAAACCCTTGATAAGTATTCAAAAATACAAGAATATAAAAATAGGATTTTTTACTTACTAAGAAATTTATTGTGAAAAGTTCTTGATTCTCCAAAATAAAGTTTTTTCAAATTAGAAAAATTGACAATGACAAATATATTGCTAATTCTTTTTTTGCTGATTGTTTTTTTTCTACTTTTATTTCTATTATTTGTTGATTCAAAACGAAATAATAAGTCAGCCAAAAAAAAAGCAATTAGTCCAACTTATGTTCCTTTCTTAAAAGAACAAGAATTTAATCCTGATATAAGTACAGATAATTGGGATTTACACAAACTTAGATTAGATAAATTTAGAAGATCACAATATAAGGGATTAACTTTCTTTGTAAGTTCAGAAAATAGAATTTACTATCTTTCTGAAGAAGGGGATAAAGTTTATTGCTAACAGGAAAAATTAATTTTATAAATAGGAAAAGCCCGATAGAAATTAATAATTTTAAATGAAGTATTTATTTTTATTATCAGAAAAATTCTACAGGTTTATTGAATGGGAGCGGAATACCTTAAAAAATCTAAGAAGAACAAAAAGAAAGAATTTTTTTTTAAGAGGATCATTTGCTTTATTTAGTTTATTCTCTATTCTTTTTTTAATATTTTCTCCTCCTATTGCTTTTGGAATATTATTTGGAGAGGGATTGAAATTTAGCATTTTTTTTATTTGGATATGGATTTTAAATTTAAAGTTTTTTTGAAGATTTATAATTTATATACGGAGGTTATTTAAAATAAATAAGATAAATATTTACCTTATGCCAAAAATATTCAAACAAAATAAGTTCGCTTTGTTGGGAGCAAATATATTAATAATTTTACTTTGGGTAACTATATCTTCCTTTTTGATAAATTTATTTCAAAGTGAAAATGCTCCATTTTATATATATAAAATTTCTTTTTTAATCAGATTCCTCCCTCCTGTTTGGGTTACATGGTTCCTATGGATAAAAAGAGGTGGTTTAAAAAGATAAATAACAAAAGCATTTTTATGTATTTACTATAAAAACAAATCAGTTAAAATCTGTGAGCTTACTTGAAATTTTCATGTAAGAATTAGGTGATTGAGAGATTGTTTTTAGCTAAGAAACAATCTCTTTTTTTTATAATTATTTTTTCTCATAAAAAAGTGCTTGTCAGTATCCCTATTGACAAACACTCATGACGATCAATTTTTAAAAAATTAAACAGACAATCTATTATCAATTTCCACTACTCCTGAATCCATAAGACGGCCGATTTTAATAACTAAAGCCATATCTAGCCTTGAAAAATCGGATTGATGGTTGGTTATCCAATCAAGTTCAGAAAGAGTTATAACTCCCAAAGTATTTACTTTAAGAAAAAGTAAGCCTAAGTTTATTTTTAAAAAATTCCTGGGATTATCCAGCCGAATAAGCCATAATTTACAACTAATGCAAATAAGCCCATCATTGCCATTCTTCCATTAGTTCTTTCGGCATATTGCCAATAAGTTGGTTTTGAATTTTCCATTTCTTCTAATTTGTAAAATTGTTAAATAGTAAGTTTTTAAACGAAACCAGGAATTATTTGACCTGTTGTTAGGTATGCTCCAACAGCGGCAATTAATCCAAGCATTGCGAATCTGCCGTTGAGAGTTTCAGCAACAACTTTTTCTTTTTCGATTGTTTTGACTTTTGTGTTTGTGTTTTTCATTTGATTAGAAGATAAATAGTTTAAATTTTCATTTTGAAATTGCTTGGTTAGATAAGCAACGAGAGTGGCTGTAAAGAATACAATTACGGCTAAAAAACCTGAAAGTGGACTCATTAAAAAATGCCAGGAATAATTTGTCCAGTTGAAACATAGGCACCAACTAATGCAACAAGGCCAATCATTGCCCAACGACCATTAACTTTTTCTGCATTTTGTGGGTAGCTATCGTATGAAACAGACTCATCTATGTAAGGACGTGTTTCAGTTGGGAACATGTTCTGTCTGCCGCCTGATTCAGTAGTAACGTTTGAATTAGCCATTGAAGTTATGTAATTGTTAATTAATGTAACACTACTATTAACAAATGTAAAGTATTGGGCGGAAATTAAGTTATTTTCAAGATATTTACTACATAAATGTAGCATAACCGTGACATAAACTTTTAAATAGTTGTTTTTTAGGCTTGCTACGCTTTACAGATTGGCTGGCGCTCTATTAAGAGTTCAATTAGTTAATTAAGTATTTTTTTTTTAATCCTTAGAAAGATATCAATTTGGTAGAAAAAACTACATCATTCTGAAATCTTAATAATTAGTTTTTAGATATATTATATTTCACTTTATTATGGAATTCGCAAAAAAAATCATGACCGAAAAAGCTGAAAAGCTTAATGGTAAAGCCGCAATGCTTGGAATGTTTGCTCTTGTAGGAGCTTATTATTTTACTGGTCAAATTCTTCCAGGAATTTTCTAGTAGAAATCCTTTTTAAATTTTTTTCAGGGCTTTATCAAGCCCTTTTTTACTGTATGAGTATTCTCTTTTTAATTATCTAATAATTCAAATAATTTACTTATTAGAAGCTTTCTTTTAAAAAAAGTTTTATCAATATATTTTTTATTCTCTTCTTTTAAAATTTCCTGACCATTTGAGCCTAATCCTTTAAAGACAAATTCTTTATCTTCTTTAATCCACTTATTTATCATTCCTCCCGTTGTCTCGATATGGAATTGTAATCCGTAAGCAAAATTACCAATCCTAAAAAACTGTTCCTTACAACGTGCACTACTAGCAATGAGTAATGCTTTATTAGGTAATAAAATCCTATCTCCATGCCAATGCAGTACATGAAAAGGGTCTTCAAACAGTGCTTTAAAGTCTTTATTTGAATTATTAATAAAAATTTGAGACCATCCAATTTCTGGTAATGCTTTTGGAGGTGATCCATATTTAAGAATTTCTACATCTCCTCCAGCAGCACTCGCAAGCAACTGAGCCCCTAAGCAAACACCGATTATAGGTCTTTCATTTTCTAATTCTTTTTTTATAAAATCTCTTTCTAACTTGAGCCAGGGATATCTTTCGCTACCAATATCTTTAACTCCCATTGGTCCACCCATAATTAAAATCAAGTCGCCTTTTTTTGTTTGCGGCAGAGCATTTTTATTATCTAAACGAATAATTTCGATTTTCAAATCTCTTTCTTTAGCAAATTGTTCAAAAAGACCTGGCCCCTCTATTTCTAAATGCTGCAAAACTAATACGCGTCTTATTCCCTTCATTCACTTTCCATTATTTCAGCTGATTCAGAACAGACATTAACGCTAAACCACTTCATTGCCGACCAAGTATCTTCTTGGTATGTACCTGCTGCAATACTTACGAAACAATCATTTTCATACCAACTTCGATAACTAGGAGTTACTCCCGTTCCTTTTAATCTATTTTCTAAGCCTTTTCCATATTTTTTAATAACAAGATTTATAGCTTCATTCTCAATTTCTCTTTGCTTTTCATCAGCAAAACCTCCTAATGGGGAAAAAAAAAGAATTGATGCAATAAGTAAACGTATCATTGAGTCTTTATTTTATATGTAGCTAATTTCATATCGATTAATTAATTTTTTAAAATCATCAACTCTATTTTGTCCATTTTTTAATGGTCTTGAGGAGTCAAGAACGGCTGCACAACATAATTGCCAACAAGATTTTTCATCTAGTCCTAATTTCTTGCATATATTTTTTGGAGCTTTGATAACTGTATTTATTTCTGCGATATGTTGAGTAGTTTCCCATAATTCTCCTTCGAGAAAATCAATTTCAATACTTGATAATAATTCTGTAGCAACGTAATCCTTAATTAGCTCAGTTAATTCCACAAATTTTATTGAAACAGAAGAAGTTAAATCATCTCTTAGTATTTGTATAGCAAGATAAAAAAAAAAGGAACTAGTTTGTACCTCATCTTGAATCGCCTATAGATAGTTAAGAAACTACATCATTTCGTATTGATCAAGTTTGGTTTTTAATTTTGTTGCTTGTTTGATTAATGACAAAGCTTCTTTTCTGCCAGTTGTATTGTTAGCCTGTATTAAAAGATCTGCGTATTTCTTTGAGATTTTTTTTTCCATGATTTAGAGTATTTAAATACCGTTTTTGAATCTTTCAACTAGCGAGTCACAACTAGTAGTAGATAAGGAATCAACGGTTAAAACCTCAGAGTCAACAAATTGGAACGGGTTAACTCGTGTTTTTATTTATAATCAATTAATAAAAAAGCTGTTGGTATCTACGATTACATTGTCATCAAACCCTGATTTAATTTATAGCTATTCATGAATGGGATTGAAAATTTTCAGACCATCATTCTCCGCCTTTTGCTTTTCAATCTTATTTAATTTTTTATCATTTAAATAATATTGCATAATAATTTTTATTCTTTTATTCTTATGAGATTTTAGACAATTTAAAGTTTCCTCATATAAAATTGTCAATAAATATTGATTATTTATTTTGACACCGAATTCCATATTTTAGGAAACTCTTAAGCTCATAAAACATAAAGGCTTTTTCTTGGCCGGATCACTTATCCGTAATTATGAGATACTTCTGTCCATCCTTTTTGGTGAAGTTCGTGCCACTTTTCCCAGGCTGAATCTATGTTGAGTTTTTCAGAGGATTTGTACCCTCCAGGTTCTCCAAGGTGATTTGTGTAGAAAAGATGAGTATGAATTTTTAAATTAGGTTTAGGAGTATTTTTGCATTCTTCGAAAAAGATAATTCTGCTGCCTTCGGGATTTAGTAGGCATCCGTTAGGTTTGCTCGTGCTACTACCAAATGAGTACTTAGGCTCCATACTTTACCTTTAATTGACTGGTTGATGATTAATACATTTGTACTATAAATTATATCCTCCTTGTTTTGCTGTCAATCCTTTTAAGGTTAAGTACTTATTTACTAATAATTATTTTGTTTTTTAATAAATAAGATAATTTCTTTAAGCTTATGAATTACAGGGAAGATCTAGAAATCAAACTACAAAAAGTAACACTTGCAATGCAGGAAGTTGTAGATGATATCCATAAAACTGATCCTGAGAAGCAAAGAATAATTTCCAAACTTATTGAATTTAAAAAAGCAATCATTTCAAAGGGAATTGAACTTAACATTGAATTAGAGGCAGCCTAGAAAAATTTGAATATCTCATGAATGTTTAATAACTTTTAGAATAAAGTTATTAACAAAGAAGGGTTATTTATCAAATGCAGCCTGGTACTTTTGAATTATTGATCCTAGTATTTATCTTTTTAGGTCTTCAAGCCTGGTGGATTATCCCTATAGTTATTAAGAATAATAAATTAAATAATAGAGGTAAGGATTTAAGAGAGGAAATTAAGCAATTAGAAAAGTTATACAAAAAATAAATTAGTTTATTATTTTTGCAAACTATCTATTATTAGTGAAACTCAAATATCTAATGAAATTAAGAAAATTTATTCCATTTTGCTTCCTTTTTATTGGGACTTTAGCTTTACTCCAACCTTCTCTAGCTGAAGAAAAGGTTGAAGTTATAACTATTATTCAAAGTTCAAAAGGACTAAGTGGTAAAAATTTTAATTATCTCGAGGGTAAGCCTGAATTAAGACTCTTAAAAGTAAAAATTCCAGTTGGCTTGAAAACTCCAATTCATACTCATCCTTCCCCAATGTTGATTCATGTCACCAGAGGAAGATTAAAGCATGTGAGGGGTGAAGAAATTAATTTCTTTAAAGCGGGTGATGCATTTATAGAGAGTAATAATGGGGGCCCCCACTATGTGAAAAATGTTGGAAAGAAGCCGGCCATACTTCATGTGGGAGTTGTATCAGTAGTTGGAATGCCTACGGCCATAAATAAATAAGATTTTTCTCAAAGTTGTTCTATCAGTATGAAGATTAAACTTTTATGAAGAACAGCTGTAGTGAGATACGCCTCCATAGTTAAAATACTGGCTTGGCTTTAGTCGATTATATTTTTGATCTATTTCTGAGGGTTGTTCTATATATGGATTGCTAAAGACATCCTGTAACTCTTTTATTTTTTTGTAATTTCCTTTTTCAGCTTCTTCATATGCGGGAACGACCATCCATTCGCGCCAAGTATAGACTGGATTAAGGGATTTCATTGATGTCGATTTTGCTTTAATATTTCCCTCTTTCTTCAAGACTGATTGCCAGTTTTCAAGCCATACTTCCCACCTATTATTGAGCTCATCATCAATTGGAAAATAGAAACTGTCTATTAAAGAATCTAAGTTATCAGGTATTTCAGAGAGTTTACGAAACAAAATTGTATAGTCTGCTTTTGAAATGACCATGAGATTAAAAAATTCATTTATTAGAGTTTCGTTGTAATGTTCTAAACCAAGCTTGTTTGCCCACATTTTCATCAATTCCTTATTCATTAATTCAGAAAAGTCTTTTTCGATTTGCTCTAGCTTTTCAAAATCATGTTTGCTTTTTGAGAGTAACGGACTAAGAGAGGAACAAAATGTTTTAAAGTTGATTCCCGCAGCAGAAGGTTGGTTAAAAAATGAAAAATGCTCACCTCCACCTGTCCATGGTTGAAATCTTGGATCAAATAATTCGCAGAATCCAAAGGGTCCATAGTCCAAGGTATAACCTCCAGCAGCACAATTATCACTATTGAAATTACCCTGGCAATAACCAACTCGCATCCAGTTAGTTACAAGAGATATAAGTCTCGATCTATATAAACAAGAAAGTTTTATTACCTTACTTTCAAGTGAAATCTCATTTTCAATTTCATCTTTATAGTTTCTATCAATAAGATGTTGAACTATCATCTTTAGTTCACTAAGAGCTTCATCATGAGCATTATTGCGAACTCGTCTTGCAAAAAGTTCAAGCTGTCCAACTCGTAAAAAAGATGGAGCGACCCTCGTTGTAATAGCCGCTTGATTATCAATCATGATGTCAGGTTCAAAATACTTGGACCCTTTGGAATACCACGGTCTTCTAACTATTTCTGAACGTGAGACATAAAGTGTTAAAGATCTTGAGGTAGGGATTCCCAAGGCATCCATTAATTCCTGTGCTAGAAATTCTCGTACGCTAGACCTTAAGACAGCTCTACCATCTGCTCCACGACAGTAGGGAGTGGGACCTCCTCCTTTAAGTTGCATTTCCATTCTTTTCCCAATGAATAAACCTTCAAAAACAGAAATTGCTCTGCCATCGCCATAACCATTGCCGGTGCCAAAGGGACATTGTTGGGTATATTCAGTACCGTAAATTGATAATGCATAACCTGTTGCCCAACCAACAGGACTCATTGGATAATCAGCAACAGAAATATCACCTGAGAAAAAACGACAAAAATTCTTGTCTCTAGTAAGATCTGAGCTTAGTCCTAATTCTTTAAAAAGTTTCTTGCTATGGGAGATATATTCTGGGTCTGGAATAGCAGTTGGGAGAACTGGTACGTAATGGCCTGAATAAACTGAACGCGGCTTATGATCATTTCCATCTTTTGTTGATTGAGGATCTGCTTTAAGACAATTCATAAAAGAATAGTCAGATAATTGAGAAAATTCAGAAAAATTTTCCGTAAGCTTTTCTTTTAATGAATTAGACTTGGTTGGCATTAAATTTGTAATCTATTTTTGATTGCGTTGTAATTTCTTTAAATTCAACATCTAGATATATCTTATATATTTTCTTATCAGGGATGGTTTCTGCTGTTACTTTTAAAATTTAATATTTACTTAAAAAAAGGTTCCGCCGTAAAATATTATCTAACTTACCCAGCCTTTTAGCAAATCAAAAACACTAATAAATAGTCCAAAACCAATAATTGGGGGCGCAACCCATCTTGTCATGAATTTCAAATAACGTGTCGTTTTGATTCCAACTTTTGAATCACTAAGTTCTTCATTAAATTTTCCAGGGACTACCCATCCCATAAAGAAAGTAACCAAGAATCCACCAAAGATCAGTAATACGCCACCAAAAATCGAATCAACTGTTCCAAGAATATTTAAATTTAATGCAGAAGGGATACCTGTTAAGAATAGGAAAAGAGTTATCAACCAAACCGATTTTTCTCTTTTAAAGCCGAATTTATCCATTAATGAGGAAACTGGAACCTCCAATAATGAAACAGATGAAGTTATGGCTGCGATATAAGCTAGTGCAAAAAATGCAACAGCTACAATTCTTCCTGCTGCACCATATGAACCTAGACCTGTTGGAATTGAGATAAATAAAGCACCAACAGTGGATTCAGAAATAGCGTCACTTAAACCGAATGTTAAAACTATTGGGAAAGTTATAAATCCAGCCATTAGTCCAACCAAAGTATCTAATGATGCAACTCCAACACTTAGTTTTGGAAGATTACTTTTTTTATTTAAATAGGATGCGTAGGTAACCATAATTCCAATCCCTAAGCTTAGTGAAAAGAATGCTTGTGTAAAAGCGTTTCTTATTGTTTGAGGATTTCTCAATTCATTAAAATCAAACTTAAGTAGAAATGTTTTATATCCTTCCCATGCACCTGAAAGTGAAGTAGCCCAAATAGCAAGAATCACAATAATTATGAATAGGATTGGCATGAAATATCTAGTAACCTTTTCTATCCCCTTTTTTATGCCTGATGAAACTATTATTGCTGTAAGTACAAGACTTAATAGGTGGCCCAACAAGACACTGCTGCCACTACTAATTGAGCCAAAGAAGGTTTCTGCTTCAGTTAAATTCTTTGGTAATCCAAAAAATAAAGAATGGAACAAGGTATCTGCAGTCCATCCCATTATCACTGAATAATATGATGCTATTCCTAGAGGAGCTATGAAGAAAAGAATTCCTAATGGATACCAATTCTTACCAGCCAGCTTAACAGGAGCAAGCAATGTGCTTGACATTGCGTTTCTTCCTAGAGCCATTTCAGCAACAAATACCGGAAGACATACAATTAAAACGATTAATATATATAAAAGTACAAACGCCGCACCTCCACCTTGAGATGCTCTGTAAGCAAAACCCCAAAGGTTGCCTAGACCTACTGCACTACCAGCAGCTGCGAGAATGAATCCTAGCTTACTAGTCCATTCTTCTCTCTGAGAAATTTTTGAGTCCAAAATTAAAATCGTTTTTTATAGTTGATTTATAACTCATAAATAAAAATTAGTTAACACTTTGCTTAATAAAAACTAATTTTTTTAGATTAATTTTTTTGATAAAGATTTAGAATTAAAAAACTTTAATTATTCTTATCAATACTGAAACGACTATTTTAGATTTTTAACTAAGTAATACCTATGAGGAGTATGAATCACATATGAATACAAAAAAACAGAAGACAATGTTTAAAGAAATGGGAGTTAAAACATTTTATATTGGTAAATCATTAGATGATCCTCAAAGGGCGACTGTAATTTTTCAAGGACCAGAAAATGTTTTATATGATATTTTTATGAATCCTGAAACAAAACCTATAGTTGAAGCTTCAGGACATATTTCCGCGGGGACAAAAATCACTCGCTGGATTTCTTAAAAAATAATTCTTTTTATGAATTACCAACTTTTAATTGAATCATATTCTCTTGGGTCATGCCTTTCTGAGCAAGAAATAGAACTCTTAAGTCTGGAACTTGAAACTCAAATCATGAACATTAATATATCAACAGAATTTGGATTTTTAAAATCTGCTCCCTCTCATATTTGCGAAGGTCTTAATTTAAAAAAAGATACTTATTGGATAATGTGCCTTGCTGAAATATTAGATTTAAATAAGCCCCCACAATTTGGGAAAACGAAAAGTGTGGAGGTTTTCGATTTACTTCTTGAAAAAGGACTTGTTATTGGCTAAATAATTATTTTTTTGATTATTAAAAATGAATTTTTTTTTCTTTATGCTGATAGGATTGGTTTTAGGTCAGCAAAAAAAATGGAAGATTCTGGGCGAGTGATATTGGAAAATCTTATTAAGCTAACTAGATCAAGTGAAAATAAATTTAAACGAGGAAATTTTAAAGGCGCTTTAGACGACAAAATTAAAGCTAATGCAATATTGAAATCTAAATTTTGTGATGAAAAAATGATTCAAGAATATAGAAAAGAATTATCTAATTTGTATTGCTCAAAATTTGATCTTATATTCGATCATAAACTGAAAATTAATGAAATAAAGATAAATGAAATAGTTCAAATGTTGGAACGTAAAAGTCAGGAAAAATTAAAAAATCTTGATTATAGAGGCGCAATAAAAGCATTAAGAAGGGCAGAAAAATATATATCAAATTAAAAACAATCCAAACTACCTTGAGTTTTAAGAAGTTTTGCTTATTGTGTTTTTTTTAGCTCAGTTTAAAGTTGAAATGCTTAAGTAATAATTTATGCAAAAACAAAATAAAAAGAAAATAAAAAGTTTTGATAAAAAGGAATTAGATGTTTTAGATAGGTTTTTGAGGATCTTATGGAGAAAAGAGGTTGAATACAAAATAAATATCTGATTAAAGCATATTTGAAGGAAAAATCTTATGAAAGTTCGAATAGGATTACTAATTATTCTGTTTATTTTTAACGCATTATCTCATTTTGCGTTTAAAAAAAGAGTATTAAAAAATAAGTTTAGAAGGGCTCAAAAATTAAATTAAATCATTTGATTAAAGACATGAATTTAACAAAAGGAATACAAAAAAGTTTAGGTCCAGGAATTTTGCTAGCTGGAGCGGCTATTGGGGGTTCTCATTTATTGTCATCAACTACTGCTGGTGCAAGGTTTGGATTTTCATTAGTTGGCCTAATCCTTCTTACTAATCTTTTAAAATATCCATTCTTGTTAGTTGGGACTAGATTTACAGCATCTACTGGTAAATCATTATTAGAAGGTTTCAAAGAGCAGAATTCTTTATATCTTCCTTTATTTCTAATAGTTAGTCTAATTACAGGTACTTTCACAATAGCGGCTGTAAGTTTTGTCTCTGGTGTCCTTTTAACTAATATTCCCTTTTTCTCAGCTTTCCCAGCCATGGATTTGTCTATAGGAATCCTAATTGTTTCTGGAATGATATTAATTCTTGGTAAATATAAAGCCCTTGATAGGATTTCAAAAATTTTAGTATCTGGCCTAACTTTTTTAACATTATTTGCAGTTTTATCGCTTTTATTAAAAGGTTCAATAAATGAGTCTCTAAATATGAGTTTTTTTGAACCAGAAATCAGCCCATGGAAGTTAACAAATTTAGCTTTTTTGATCCCCCTAATGGGATGGATGCCTTGTCCAGTAGAGTTATGTGTTTGGCCTTCTTTATGGATGTTTTCTCGAGCTAAAGATTCAAATTATAAACCAAATATTAGTGAAGCAGAATTTGATTTTAATCTCGGTTACGTAATAACTGTTGTTACTGCTATTTTCTTCCTTACTCTTGGAGCCATAACAATGTATGGTACCGGCGATGGAATGCTTTCCGGAAGTGGAGTCTCCTTTGCTCAAAAATTAATACTCCTTTACACTAAATCCATTGGCAATTGGGCTAAATGGATCATTATACCTGCAGCATTTGCCGCAATGTTTAGTACCACAATTACTTGTCTAGATGCATATCCAAGAAGTATTTCTGCTATTCAAGGTTTATTGAGAGGAACTGATTTTGGACATATGGATTCCAAGGCAGAACGAAATAGATTTCAACTGTGGATGATTGTACATATATTTGCATCATTAATAGCTTTGCTGATTGCAAGGTCTGGAGGTATAGGGGTAAAAGATTTTGTATTTGCTGCAATGACGGGAAGTTTTCTAACCGCACCTTTATTTGCATGGATGGCAATGGATACTATAAATAGCAAATTAGTCCCAATTAAAAATAGATATGGAATATTTTTAAAAACAATAAGTTGGATAGGATTAATTTTCTTAACATTATTTAGTTTGTTATTTATTGCAAATTCATTCTTTGGGATTGGGATTTATTAATTTGAAAATAAAAATAATTAAAGGGTTGATTTTTCTTCAGAATTCGTTTTTCTAGAAATGTATTATTTTTGCTACTAATTATGGTTATGCCTCAATCTACTTTAGAGAGCTTATTATTTTTCTTAATACTTTCTCTTGTTGCTACATACATTGTGAATTTAAAGTATTCTTCAAAGTTAAAAATACAAAAGTAGAATAAATATAAATATATATATATTAATCTTTTTTTCTTAATTGCTTTTATTTGCTTGGATCACTCCAGGTTTCTTGGTATAACCAACTCAAAAAAGTAAGAGTAAGTATATTTCCAAATGCATAAAGTATTGCTAATAATGGGTTATAAATATTGGCAATAATCGTCGACATTATAAAGATTATTAACCCTGAAACAACCAAATCTTGAATAGGCAAATGGTTAAAATTTACCGAATTTATCATTTATAATTGTTCTAAATAAATTAATTTAATTATAAAACCAAAAAGTAACTTATTTATTAATAGGGAAATATCATCTAAGATATGAATATTTTTAGAATTGCTAAAGTAATTATAGTTTTTTCATCATTATCGTATTTGAGTTTTACTTTTTTAAGAAACTATAATTCACCAGAAAATATAGAAAAAAGATGTATTCTTAAATTTGAAAAAGATTTTAAAAATAATTTGGAAACATCTCATGAAGAATGGAATCAGATTTTAGATTTAGCTGATAACAATTATTTAAAATGTATGGGAATTCCTCAGGATTAATTATGGGAGAGGCAAAGAGAAGAAAAAATTTAGGTATTCCGCCTAGAGAAAAAACTGAAGATATAAAGTTGCCTCAACTTGATAAAAAAGACATACAACAAAAAGTTAGGTCTACATTATATAAATATCCAATTATTCCTTTTCTTTTTTATGGAGCTGCAATATTGATCTTAATTGGAGGTTTATTTTATGTTTTCAAATCTTTTAATATTGCTTAATTATGATGGTTCTTAATTTTGATATTTATGAATCTTTTGGATCATCAATTAAAAAAACTTTAAGGACAATAAATCAGAAATTTTTATTCTGCAAAAAAAATCAAATAAATAATATATGAGACTTATTTACGATTGACACCATCTTATTGTGCTGTAATTTTGGATTAAAATTAAAACTATTTATGAAAAACATAAATAAAAAATATGCTGAAATAATGCACCAAGCTGATAATGCGGTTGGAAGAAAAGAAGTAGTTAGTTTATTAAAAAAAGCTGCAATGATTAAGTCTGAATCAGAGGAAAACTTAGCTGCTTAAATTAGAAATCTATTTTATTAGGATAAATAAAACACCATAAAGAATAATAGATGAGGATGCAGCCATAAAGATAAATGGTAGTATCATGCCTGAGTTTAACCATCTAAAAAGTCTAATTCTTTTGTTAATTATTCTTGCCATTTTTCCTGAATCTCTTATTTGCAAATTAACAAGTAAATAAATGGTGTAAATGGTTAATTAATCTTTTTAAATATCATTCTTTAACTATTTTGAAATTAAATTCTTTAAAGAAAAATATTTTAATTTCATCCAAATTTTTTATTTTAAAAGAAATTTTTAGGTAATTAATACCTTGTATTCTTGAAATTTCTCATGCAAGATTTAGAAACATTAGATTTTTAAATAATGATTGAGAATTTCAAAGAGAGCAATGAAGAATTTAAAGATTATGATTCCGAATTGTTGCTTAAGATTATAAATAAGACATCAGTTGAGATAAACAAAAGTGATGATAAAGAACTATTCGTAGATGAAAATTGGAAAATTAATTCAAAAAATATGGAAAATGAAATTTCTTCAGATAATTCAAATTTGAAGAAAATATTATCAGATATATTCCCAAATAAAAAAATAGTTATTCAGAATAAAAATGATGGTTCTCAGACTATTTTCTTATCCTAATAATGTACTTAAAATTAAAATATTTTTTTTCAATTTATATATTCTTTATTTTTGAGAAAATAATTAGTAAAAATTACTCTCGCGTTATTTTTTAGGAGGTGTTATTGTTCATTTCCCTTCATCCAAGTTTATAATTCTGGACACAAGTCATGGGAATAGGGAACAGGATTCTCATTAACTGCACAAGACCATGAATAACCTCTTACAAATAAGAGAAAAAATCAAAAGAGCCAATAGGCTTCACAAAGTCCAACTTTTGGCAAATAAAAATGGAGAAGTAATTCCATACAGAAGATCCGTCTTTGAAGAAAGAATCAGGTAAACACAAAAAGGAATGAAATTGAAAGACTAAAAAATTTAAATTCTTATTTGGAACTGATTAAAAAAAGAGGGATTAATTCCTCTTTTTTTAATCAAGAAATAAAATATATTTCTTTTGCCAATTCTCGATTATTAAAAGAAAATTATTTTGATGCTTTTACTATTGATTTAAAAATATATAAATGGCAAATTTAATTTAGGAATAAAAAGGTAAATAAAGATGTTTAAAAAGAAATATAACAAATTTAATAACTCAACCAATAAATCAAAGTTAGATCAGGTCTTATGGTTTATAGAAAATTATTTGCCACAGAAGAAAGATCGAGGTGTTCAAAAAAAATTGTATATGGATAATCTAGAAGCAGAGACTATTAAGAAATTCTCTAAATTAGCCTCTATTCGTTCTAAAACATTATTACCAAATACAAAAAATACAACAATTTCTTTTACCTTTGGTAATTGGGCCTTGCCTTACCTGAAATTGCTTAAGAAAATAGGTATAGCTAAGTAAGAAAATTTTTATCGACTCAGAAAAGATTTATCCTGAACATAGAGATAAGTAAAGAGTATCAAGTTTCAATCAGCTCATTTCGAAATTTAAGAAACAATACTTACTTTACATAAAAAATACAATTGCTAAGTTTAAAATAAGAGATCTATTCATTATGTTTCTAAATTATCTGCCTAGTGAGATGGTTGAAGTTGTTGGTTTAACAATGATTTTTTCATTTCTAGTTGGAACTATATTAATTTTGTTATTTACATCAGATCAGGCAAATACAAAGAATCTATATTTAAAGAAGGCTAAATAAACTTAAATAATTTATCCTTATTAAAAGGCCTATTTTTTAAATAAAATTAACTCGCAGGTGCAGAACATAATTTTTAATATTGAGATATAAATAAATTTAAGATTATGGGCGAAGCTAAAAGAAGAGAGGAATTAGGATTGCCACCTAGACAAAAAAAAGTTGAATTAAATAAATCTGATAGATACATTTCATGGCTTCCTATTACCAAATCAAGGATTAAGAAATACCCTTATATGGGTGTGGCAACAATGGCGCTAGGAGCGATAATTTTCTTAGTAAGTGGCGGAGCAAATAGTATTAATTAATTAGATTTTTGGCCTTACTTAGAATCTATCTAAGTACTTTTTTGTAATAGTCCTAGGCCAGATATTATAGAGATTATTGATGCCACACCAAGAAATATCGAGTAGAAAGGTTGCAAATTAATAATGCCAAAATTGCCTGTATGCCATTTGATTAACCAAAAAGCATCTACTCCTAATGGCTGCAGGATACTATAAATAGTCCCAGATAAAATAGTAATTAATAAAGGGATTGCTGAAAGTGCCGTTATTTTTCTGTGAATTTTTCTTTTATCGGTTTTTAATTTCCCCATTTATTTTCTCAAATAAATATGTAATTCTTTTTCGTTTTTGCATGGCATCCATTTATCTTGGTTCTTATGTATTCCTTCGCAACCAAGTTCTAAAGATCTATTTTCGGCGTCCTCTTCAGAAAGAAATGTACCCCTCAAATGTGCATGCAAATAACTATTGAAATTAAGAGATAAGGAAAATAAAAAAATAAAAAATTTAAAATTTCTAAGAAAAATATGCATTATTTCAAATTAAGTATTTGTTTTAAGGAGAGATTTCATCAAATATTTTTGTTTTGCCAGTTTTATTAAATGAAACCACTTTGTAGTTCTCATAATCATGAGAGTGAGATTCGTGAGAATGCATTTCCATGCCTGGAGAGCCAAGTGGCATGCCACGTACAGCTATCCCATTGATATTTGGTTTTTCTCTAAAAAGTTTGTTGATTGATTCAATCGGGACATGTCCTTCAATAGTATAGTTAGCTATTTGAGCTGAGTGACATGACCTCAAATTATTGGGAATTTGATATTGGTTTTTTATTACTGAGATATCTTCAACTATATTATCAACAACTTCTAATCCATTATCTCTTAAATGATTGATCCATTTTTTGCAACAACCACATGATGATGATCTGTAAGAAACAACTTTTGGGATATCTTTATTTTCTTGAGTTTTTGCACTAATCCTATGAACGTTAATAGTATTTGCAAAAAGAATTCCAGAAAAAATTAGATAATTTAAAAATCCCCTTTTAATCAATATTTTATTAAGTGTCATACTAATTACGACGATTAAATTTAATATTTAAATTAACCATAAATGAAAATTTCTTAAATCGCTATTTAATCAAAATTAAGACACTCATAATTGCCATTAAAAGATTTTCAATAAAACTAATAATTCCCAAAGGAGTTTTTGCATATCCACCGATACATGCACAATTTAATTTTAATTTATCCAAATAAACAGCCTTAAATACTGAAATCATTCCAGAAATTCCTAAAATTAGGGCAATAAAAACAATTAAAGAGGGTGGAGAAGAATTAAGAAAACTTATTCCAATTAATAATTCGCAAAAAGGATAAATATATATCCAGCTATCAAATTTAGAAGATATTAAATCATATTTCTTATAACTTGTTCCAAAAGCTTCAATATCCATAAGCTTGAGCATCGCTAAAAGACAAATTGATATTCCCATAAAAATTTGGAAACTTTTAAGCAATGTAATGGTTATCAGAAATGAAGTACCAAAGACTGCAATTAAAGGTGTAAATGACTTGATCTTCATTCTTAACTTTTGAGGATAGAATCACAAATACTAGATAAATTTGCTTGTTTAATTATTTTTAGTCTTTTTATAAGTTCGTCTTTAGCTATTTGATTTTTCAAATATTTAATACATAGATTTTTTTTCTGATATACCTCTGCGATTGGAGCAATCTTTAAAGCAATAGCAAAAGTATCAATAACTACAAGAATGTTTGTAGCTAGTCGAATGTTTGGTAGAAAATTTGATCTCATTCGTATACTTTATTTCTGCCTATAACTTCCCTTAAATATATATCTTTTAGCTCTTCATTGTATCCATTTTCTTTTACAAATTTTTCAAATTCCTTCAATTCTTTTTCTGTCATTAAGCAGATTTGGATATATTATTTTTCATATCTTCAATTTGGTTGATTAATTCATCTAACCATTCTGTATTATTTTCGGATTTTTTCTGAAAATATCTAATTTTAGGTTGATTGATTTCTAGTGTCTCATAATCTCCGCTCATAAATTACCCCTAAATTTATACTCTGCATAATTTATCTACAGAAATTATTCCAATCAATAGGCTCTAATACTTATTTGACGTTTGCCATGAATAACGAGTCACTTTTTTAATGGTATAAATATCAAAGAATTTATCTCATGAAAATATGGCAACTAATGAAGAATTAGAAAAAAGAATTGAGACTTTAGAAAAAGAAGTACAACACCTAAAAGCTGTTCTGCAATATCAAATGAGAAATAAGAAAAAGTGATTTATTCTCATTGCATAGAAATTACTTTTGGTTAGATAAGCATTTTCTCTTGGTTGTTTTGGGTACCTAATGTCAAAGCTAAATATTAAAAATGAGTCTATGATTAGTTTCTTTTTGAAAAAATAACTTTCATCATTGATATTTAGAACATATTTGTTTTTATATGTATAAAACTACTTTATATGATTAACTCAATAGCTATTACATTGTTATTATTAGGCTCTTTAGTCGCTTACAAAAGACTCAAAAGAAAGAAACGACAATTTCACGCACCACCTACAAATCAGCTTCCTAGTTGAAGGTTAAATCCCGTCTTCGTCTTCTCCAAAAGGATTGTATCTAATATCCCAGATGAGAACTACTGCTATAGATAAAAGCAATAGACCAAAAATAACTTGAGGAGGTGGAAATAACATCAATGAAATTTAACAATTATAAATAAGCTTTGCTTATGAAAATTTTAAAGGGTAATTGATATTGTTTGGTTCTAAATGTTTTAAATAACATGCTGTTCTGCAATCTACTCCCTCACTATTGATGCTACAAGAAGTTATACATTCAAAAAAACTTTGCAAAGCATCTGAATCTTTAATATTTGAATAAATATCTTTTTTTATGTTCAATCTTTCATTCTGAAGCCTATCTAGTAATTAATTTTTAATAATGTCAAATTTTAGGTAAAGTACCTATTCACCATTTTTTTAAAAACTATTGAATCTATATGTTTTTCCACCCTTACTCTAATAGCTTTTTTATTAGTTTATCGCTTCTTCGATAGATTCTACCCTAGAGCCTTTCATAACTGGCTTACTTGATCGCTTATAAACACAATCATAAGAGATTAAAATTGCATTAATCATAGAAGAGTTCTTAGAACTATCTTAAAAAGGTTCAAATACTTTAATCCTCGATCTTGATTTATTGATTAAAGTAAATTTTTCCATAAAAAAAGGGCGTTAGCTTCGCCCCAATCAAAAAGCAGGATAATCCCCATCACCCAACCTTTTTAAAATCTTAGCACTACATATGGTGTTTGTAAGTATTTAAAATTACCTATTGATGGGGTTGTTTGTGTCTGTTTAATTTGTCATTATAGGAGTCCCCATCACCTAGGCTCGTAAGAGTCCTTTTTTTTTGCTATTTTTCCCTTCTAGGCTTAAGTCCTTTAAAATTAGTGTTTAAAGACTTTTTATTTAATTTTTAAATTCGATAATTAATAATTAAAAAAATAATGTTATTTATGCAAACTTACATCGTACATTGGCAATTTCCAGATCAAGAAAGTCATATGCAAGGGGCTGAAGCTTTTGCAGGTTTTGTTGAAGGAGGGTGCGAAGGTGATGAATTTGATGGGTTTAAAGTTCTTAATCGAGTAGTAAATCCTGAGGGAGCTAATGGTTGGGCAATAGTTGAATCTTCAAACCATCAGAACATTTGGAAATGGAGTAGTATCTGGGTCGATAATTTTGGCGTAGAAATTGAAGTTACACCAGTTCTAACGGATAAAGAATTTCTTTCCGTCCATAAAGAAATCGCAGCAGTGTCTAGCTAATAGTTAATCTTTTGAATGTTTGACTGTTGATCTAAAATAAAAGCGTAGTAGAAATTTTTTATGGGAAAATTTTCTTCTGAAGAAATTGAAAGTCAATACAATTTAATAAAAATCCTGTTAGATGAATCTGAAAAGTATAGATATGCTATTAATGCAATAAAGAGAGATAATGCATATATGCCTATAGAGCTAAAAAAAACTTGATGAAGAAAACATTATCTTGTGAATGAATCGCAAATGCCATTTATCATGATCGTTAATTTTTATAAATTAGTAAATAGACATTCTCGTAACTAACCGAGTGAGTCTAAATCTCTACGATGGTGAACTGTATTTCTGTCATCTTGTGGAACTTTCTGTTCTCTAATTAAATCTGCAATTGTTGGATAATCTTTTGCATTATCAAGATCTCTTGCATTTTTATCTTCAATTGCGAATGGTGATCTTTTTAAATTCATAATTAATTCCCTCAAAATTTTTGTTGGATTCTGATTACAGATCCTGGATTCTCATGTACGTAAGAGTTGAATTCTCTCGCAAGCATTAGGCAATCGTATGCATCGAGTGCGTAGAAGCCAACTTCATGTGTCTTATTTGATGAATCTTTGTAACTCAACACATATTTATTACAAGATTTGATCGGTGTTGAAGGCATTTAATTTATTTCTGTTACTACTAAGTTCTAACTAGGCATGCTCATCAACCGACTTATAAAAATGTACGGTTTAAGGCACAAGCATATACGGAAAGAGGACCAACAACTAAATTTAAAAATGAATATAATGTTTTATTGAATTAAGTAGAGGAGGCATAATATTTCTGTCACTTCTATAAAACAATTTTCAATAGAGCCTGTTTTTGAAATTAACTTTTTGTAGATAATGTGACTTTATAAACACATAAACTATTTTACTAAATTAGTGTATTCGAGATTATAAATATATTTTTCTCCATCATCATCACCATCGTCATCATCATGGAAGGAAGTGATTAATACATAAACTCCTCCAAGTCCCAATAACATAGATAAATAAAGAATAGGATCTGTCATAATTCAAGTGTGAAACATTCAAATTAAATTCGAGGAAGCTTTTCAATATCTATATTTTCTTTTAATTATTTAGATAAAAAACTTTCTACGATCAAAAAATTGTTTTTTATTTGAGAAAACTGAAAGTAGATCTAAAATAAGGTAAATTTGCTGTTTTTTTTAAGTGAGTTTTAAAAATATTTTAAAAATCAATGTGCGGAAGATTTGAGCTTAAAACTAAATTTGAGAATTTGCCAACGGTTATGAAACAAGACTATCCAAGTGGACTTGATTCTAAATATGAGACTCAAAATCTAATAAGACCTAATGATCCTGTTCTTGTAATTAAAAACGAAGGAAGAATTAAAACTACTTTTATGACTTGGGGCTTTATTTCTCCTTGGGCGAGAGACCCATTTGATAAGGGCAGACCAAGGCCATTTAATGCAAGATCAGAAACTGTAGAAGAAAAAAAATTATTTAGTGGAAGTTGGAAACATAAAAGGTGCCTAATACCTGCGAGCGGTTTTTTTGAAAAAAAATATCGCGTTCGAAAAGCGAATTATGAGACTTTTTGGTTGGGAGGAATTTGGAGTAAGTGGACCTCACCAGATGGAGCAGAACTTGAGAGTTGCTGCGTTTTAACTACTGATCCAAATGATTTAATTAAACCTATACATCACCGCATGCCTGTTATCGTTCCTAATGGATATGAGGAACAATGGACAGAGCAAGTTAAAGATGCAGATGAATTAAAAGGATTATTTGCAATCATGATGAGTTGGTCCCCTGATGGGTGGCTAGTAGATGTTCTAAAGAAAAAAGATACTGTTCAAATGAGTTTGTTTTAAATGGAACGCTTACTTATCCCAAGGTTAGATTAATGGCTAAATCTTATTGGTTGATTAATTCAAATAGGTCAGAAGTTAAAAGATTTATGAAAAACGATAAGAGTATTGATGGAGTTTTTGAGTATATGTTTATAGATACTGGAAAAATAGTGGGGGGATTAGGAAATATACCACCAGTAATGACAAATACAGTTTCTGTTGAAATAGATTTAGCTAGAGAAATTTATGAAAGATTACTTTCTAAAGGATGGAGGAAAATTGAAAAAAATTGGAATTAAAAAGAGAGTTAAATCTGTGCGGTAGAAATTTTTGATGAAAATAATTTGAAATTCAATAATGAGAATATTAACTAAAATTGACAGCCGATCTAAAATATGAGGAGATTAGTAAATTATTTTATTTAGTGCAGATAAAAATGAAACATCCAAAATGTCTACCAGAATAAATAAATATTTAAGTGAAGTCGGTTATTGTTCTAGAAGAGAAGCAGATAGATTAATCCTAGAGGGAAAGGTAACCATTAATGGTAAAATTCCAGAAATTGGAACCAAGGTAGAAGAAAGTGATCAAGTCGAAGTTAAAGGTCAAAGAATAGAAAAATCAAAGAGACAAAAAAATATATACTTAGCTTTTAATAAACCTGTAGGAATTGTTTGCACAACAGATAGAAAAGTAGAACCCAATAATGTCATAGATTTCATTAAATATCCTAAAAGAATTTTCCCCATCGGAAGATTAGATAAGCTCAGTGAGGGATTGATTTTTTTAACTAATGATGGAGATATCGTAAATAAAATACTGAGAGCAAGAAATAATCATGAAAAAGAATATATTGTAAAAGTTAATCGTCCTATTAATAACGACTTTATTAAAAGCATGAGTAATGGAGTTGAAATATTAGACACAATAACTAAAAGTTGTTTCGTAAAACAATTGGGTCCAAGAAATTTTAAAATAATACTCACACAGGGACTTAACCGCCAGATTAGAAGAATGTGTGAGGCTTTAGGGTATAGAGTACGATCATTAAAGCGTGTAAGAATTATGAATATTAAGTTAGATGTTCCAACAGGAGAATATAGAGAACTTAGTAAAGAAGAAATCCTGGAATTAAATGAATTACTCGAAAACTCCTCAAAAACATATGACTAATCAAAAACCAATAAAAATAATTGGGAATTTAAAGTAAATTGGGTTGCAAAAATGCAAGATTTATACTCTTCGACTTCGGCAGAAATAACTTAAATAGTATGAAACATTTAATACTTGCGCCGCCATTAGTTAGTAATTGAGTATTATTTGACCACCGATTAAGAGATTAGCAGCCCTTGCTTTTTTTTGTTCCAATCTTCCTCAGTTCTTCTCCAAGCCTGAGCAATTAAATTTTTCTATTCTTCTCTAGCTGCATCTTTCTTTAATTCTTTTTTGTTGTTATCAAAGGTGGTTCTTTGCCCCATCTAAAAGTAACCTTCCCAGAATCAATAAACATATATTTAAAAATTGATCTTTGTGATTTGTATTTTAGATAAACTTTTTTAACCTTTATCTATTTGAATTAACCAAACAATAAGACCTAGTAGCCACTACTTTTTTAAGGATAAAAGTTTACTTTCCAACGCATCATGCAATAACTTAATGGGTTATATCCATTACAATTCCAGAACTTGAATATTTTTACAGAGAATTGATGGAAATTGGCATCATTGAAAAATGCCCAGCCAAAAAAAATAGCAAATGCTGTTACAACAAAAGCAGCATATTGAAGCCAATGTGTTCCAGACTTATCTACACCATTTTTGTCAAAATTAGAATTACTCATTTAAAGGATTGGATAAGCTATCCAACCAAATAAGGTGTAGTTAATGATGACAGCCATGAAACCTATCATTGCAAGCCTCCCATTTGTTCTTTCAGCAATGAACCAATAGGTATTTGGCCATTCAAAAATTTTACCCATATTGGATTTTTGATCTTCTGAAATTAAGTCCTCTTTAGGAGTATTATCTTGGTCAAGATAATAATTACTATCTGGGTAAAAACTTTCGCTTGAAAAGTTATCTTTAAACTTAATCATTAATATTAGAAATCAATATTGTATATATTAAAAAATAAAAAGGCCAAATAGGTTAAATAAGCATTTTATTATTTAATCGCTAAACAATTGCAAGGGAAAAAAATATAGCTACTTCTAATCAACAATATATAAGTATTTCCCTCCCTTTAAGAATAGGCACTAAATACATCAAAGTACTTCCTGTGAGCTCCGCCTAAAGTTGGAATGAAATAGTTTAAATATGATGAATATATAGTCAAAATATTGCTTTTATAGCAAAAGAATTTTTTTTGAAATGGTAAATTACAAGATCAATGGTCCAAGCTTTGTATTATCTTGTTCTGAGAAAGTAAAGATCCCATTAATGGTATGTTCTCATGAAAGAAGCGGGACTCATTTCATGATGAACTCAATTTCAGAATGTACTGAATACACCGTTAATCCATTCTTAAACTTTGACTATATGCCTTTGGGTTCTGTTGTTAATTTTTTTTCAAAGGAAAGTATGAATAAATTTCTGTTTTCTCTACAGGATATTAGTAAAAATGAATATAGTGCTCACTGTGTTAACAGTATTATTAAGTCCCATTTCCCATTAAGTCTTTTAGACCATAAAAAGAATTTATTAAGGGTTATATACATTTATAGGAATCCTGACGAGGTTTTTATTTCTTATTGGAAGTTTTTGCATAGATGGAATTGGTTGGAAGGCCCTAAGTTAAGTTCACCTTTAGAACTTATTAAAACTAATCCAAAAGGACAGTCGCAAAGATATCAAATAGAAAATTATACGAATTATTTTGAGAGATGGGCATCACACATAATTGATGCGAAAAACGCAGCAAGAAATTCATCGAATATAGTTTTAGTAAATTATTCGGAATTGAAAAATAACTTTGAAAAAACCATTGAATATATATGCCATAAACTTAAGATCAATATGTTCCAGCAACCAACAAAACCAAATAAAGAAAAATTTATTTACGGAAAAGCAATGGAGATTTGTGATGAAGAAAAAATATTAATGAAGAATTTTATTAAAGAAGAAATTAAAAAATTTCCTAATTTACCAAGCGATTTATTAAATTTGTTTTAAGATTGCAAACCATATAGGTTTCAGGATTTAGTACTCTGCATATGACTTTTCTTCAGTAATTTCTGAATTAGATAATCGATTTATTCTTTTTTTTATTTCTGCACGTTTATCATTTTTAAAATAAACAGATCTGGCTAATTCAATAAAAATATTGTCGAATTCTTTGTTTTTCTCTTTTATTCTTATTTGGTCCTCAATGTTCCATAATGTTAGGTTTATTTCTTTAAGCTGGGCAAATAAATCTTCAGTTATTTCTATTTGATGTTTTTCCATCAATTTTCTCAAAAAAGAAAGTTCTTTCAATACATTTTCCAATTTAGAGTTTTGTAATTTATTTTTTTTTATTTCAAGGATGGTAATTTTGTCTACGAGCTCTCCAATTGAGATTGGGGCATTAATAATTTTTTTTTTAATAGAGTAATTTTTCATATTTAATTATTTAAAAAATTATTTAGTCTTATTGAAACCCTTATCATTACTTCCCGCCAATTATTTCTTTCAACTTGGCGAAATATTTCCATGTTTTCGTACCAGAAGGTATCGCTTCCTTTTAAACCCCACCTCCAATCAGGGATTTTCTGAAGTAGTAGCCATGTTTTTTTTCCCATGCCAGCAGCTAAGTGAGCAACTGCAGAGTCTGAAGTAATAATTAAATCACAATTTTCAATTATTGATGATGTTTCAACAAAATCCCAGATCTCATTGACCTCTTTTTGAAAATCAACAAATTTATCCTTAAATAAGCAATCTTTTAATTGTTCCTCTCCATAACCTTTTTGCAATGATAAAAATTTGCATTTACTATTTTCAGCTAGTGTTGAAAATTCGTTAAGTAATAAAGATCTTCCTTTATGAATTCCTTGCTCAGTTTCTGGGTTCCCTTGCCAATGAATGCCAATTATTTTTTCTTCATATTTAGAAAATAATAATTTCCATTTATTAATTAAATAATCATCAGAATAGATATATGGAGCTTTTATAAGTTGATTGTTTGGACGAAAATTAAGTATTTTTGGAAGTGATAATAAAGGAATCCATTTACCTTCTGAAAATTTATTTGCTTTATTTGGCGATAATGGATCCAAGTCTATTTTTGAATTTCTGATTAAACCGTGAAGCTTTTCTTGAGCACAAAAATAAACCTTTTTATCTTTTTTTCTTAATAAAGGTAAAAATCTCATGAACTGAAGGGTATCTCCTAAACCTTGTTCTGAAACAATTAATAACTTATCAGGCCTTTCTGAATCCTTCCCACTCCAAATAGGAATGTTAGGAGATGCGTGTGGAAGGATCCTTATGTTTGAATGCTTATACCTGTATTCATAATTTTTAAATCCTTCTTTGTAATTTCCGTTGAGTAAAAAGATTTTACTTAAATTTTTTCTAGCTATTGCATTTTTGGGATTGAGTTTTATTGCCTTTAAAAAACTGGAGGTAGCGGAATCAAAATCCTCAATTTCAAATTGAGCATAACCCAAATTATTGTATGCCTGGATTAAATTTTTATTGAGCTTAATTGCTTTTAAGTAAGATTTAATAGCTGAATCAAAATCTTCTTTTTTTTGTAGGGTAATTCCAATTTCATTGAACACCAAATCAAGGGAATTAACATTTTTGAGCTTTAATATTGTTTCGAAAGTTTCCAAAGCTTTTTCTAAATCACCTTTTTGTTGATAAATTTTTCCTAAATTAAAAAGTGTAGAAAAACTATTTGAATCTATTTTTAAGGCCTTTAAGTAAGTTGATAAAGCAGCTTCAAGATTACCTGACTTTGAATATGCAATTGCAAGGTTGCTATAGATTTTGTCGTTCTGGGGATTTAATTCTATTGCCTTTGAATAATAACTAATTGATGATTTTATATTTCCTTTTTTAAAAAAAGCTACTCCAATCATATTTAGAGCATTTGAGTCCTCAGGCCTTATTCTTATTGTGTTTAAAAAGGAATTTACAGCATTATCAAAATCCCCTTTTTTTAAATAAATAATGCCTAAATTAAAATGTCCTTCAGCATATTTTGGGTTTAGCTTGGTTGAGTGCGTTAAGTATTCGAGCATTTTTTCTATATTTCCTTTTTTTCCACTTAAAACTGCCAAACTTCCATAAACGGAATAATTATTAGTTCCACTTGAAACAATTTCTCTAAGTAAATTCTCTGCCTCCAGATAGTTGCCTTTTTTCAAGGCTTTAAATGCTAGGGTCTCTTTTTTACTTTTTTCCTCCATCTAATATATTTGCGAAATTTACTTTGGATATAACTAAATGATAGTAAATGAGGACATTTATTAAATAATAAATTCATAATTCATCTATCTATAAAGAAGGTTTGAGTTCTGAAGATTTACAAATTACTAAAACATCAATCAAATTAAACGTCAGCAAAGAATCTTTTGAATAAAGATACAAACTTTTCAATAAATAATGAAAAAAAGCTTTCCTTTAAGCATTAAAACCACTAATTAAGGATACTTTTAGTTCTTTATTCGGATAGTGCAATTAAGCATCTTTTGGCTTATGAGAGTAGCAGACAATAAAAAAGAGAGAGAGTCTGGAAAACTCTCTAGCTTGACTTGGATTTGATTGAGTCAGGGCGACAGGATTTGAACCTGCGTCCTAGTGCTCCCAAAACACCTTACAACCTATCTGCATAAATAGGGTTTCAATTTGATTTTCTGCAAAAATCCAATTATTCTATAAAAATATCAAATACCTATTGAGCCATTATTATTAATATCTAAGTTAAATATGGATTCATAACCTTCTGCTACTGCTTGCGCATCTGTCATCCAGCCTGTATGAGAGGTATGAATACCATTAGCATTTGTAGTCCAAACTTCATTTAACCCCTCATTTTTAGCGGTGCCGTCAAATAAAACCTGGAAGGATGATGAATTATTTTTAGCTGCGATAACATTCCAATGATTACTAGTATCATCATTCCAACCACTATGACTACTTCTATATTTAAGAGTTACAGCTCCATTATCTCCGAGTAATTGATAATAAGAACCCCCAGAAATCAATCCATCATTATTGAAGTCTTTGGTAAAAGTATTTTCATAACCTTCTGCTACTGCTTGCGCATCTGTAATCCAGCCTGTATGAGAGGTATGAATACCATTAGCATTTGTAGTCCAAACTTCATTT